>DASVAW010000145.1 GCA_036376135.1 Candidatus Polarisedimenticolaceae bacterium
GCGGCGTCGATCCACCCCGACGTGTGGCACGTCGTCGCGGGGCGACCGTACATCCTGCGCCTGATGGGGGCGGGGATCTCCAGGCCGAAGGTGCAGATCCCCGGAACCGACATGGCGGGGGTCGTCGAGTCCGTCGGCGCCAGGGCGACGCGATTCCGACCCGGCGACGCGGTGTTCGGCGACACCACGGCCACCCACCCCTGGACGAACGGCGGGGCGTTCGCCGAGTACGTCTGCGTGCGTGAGGACCTCCTGGCCTTGAAGCCGGAGCACGTGACGTTCGAGCAGGCGGCCTCCGTTCCCACCTCGGGGCTGATCACCCTGCAGAACCTCCGGGATCTCGATCGCTGGCCGCCGGGGCGGAGAGTGCTGATCAACGGAGCCGGCGGCGGGGTGGGATCGCTCGCCCTGCAGATGATGAAAGCCCACGGCGCGCACGTGACCGCCGTCGATTCCACGGCGAAGCTCGCGATGCTGCGCTCCTTCGGAGCGGATGAGGTCGTGGACTACACCCGCGAGGACTTCACGCGACGCGGTGTTCGCTACGACCTCGTCTTCGACGTTCCCGGGACGCGCCCGTTCTCGGAGATGAAGCGCGCGCTCGAGCCGGACGGGCGGTACCTGCCGATCGGGCACGAGGGGTTCGGGGCGGCGGGGCGACGCGTGTTCGGGCTCGTGCCCAAGTTCCTGACGCTCATGGCGCTGTCGCGCTTCGTGCCGCAGCTGCGCGGGCCCGGACTGCCGATGCCGAGCAAGCAGGAGGCGATCGCCGCCCTCCGCGATTACCTCGACAGGCGGAAGGTCACGCCGGTGATCGACAGCCGGTATCCGCTCGCGGAGGTCCGCGAGGCGTTCCGGCACTTCATGCGCGACGAGACGCTGGGGAAGGTGATCCTCGTTCCGTAAACGTCAGGACGGCTCCCCGCGCATCAGCGCCCCCCCGACCGCCACGAGCCACGCCGACTCCACGAGCGTGACGAGCCCGAATCCGTGCACGTCGAGCTTCATGTGCACGGCGACGACCGCGACGAGCACCGCCAGGCCGACGAGGACGGCCGCGAACCCGAGGACCTTCGACATCCGCCCGCTGCGGACGATCGCGAGCCCCCACGCGAGCATTCCCGCCGCGACCGCGACGACGTAGACCTTCGCGAACCCCTGGTTCATCAAGCCGACCGGTTGGAGGAGGTTGTGGAGGATGTCCTTCGCGGCTCCGTCCGCGTGCGCGAGCTTCAGGAGGAGCGGGGAGGCGACGAACCCGCTCGCGACCGCGGCACCCATCCCGGCGACACTGCCGAACCCCCACGCGACGAGAGCGACGTTCGTCAGGTCGGAGGGGCCGAGGCGGCGGGCGAGCCCGATCAGCCCCAGGAAGGTCAGGGGCAGCCCCGCGATCGCGATCGAGTGGACGACGACGTTGAGGTGGGCCTGGGCCTCGGGGCTTCCCGAGCCGGCGATGTCGTGGGCGGTCGGGTGGGCGGCCATGATCCCGACGCCGATCAGGGCGCCGAGGATGAGGACGATTCCGCTGAAGAGGTCGCGCTTCATCTTGTTCCTCCGTGAGGACGGGGCGAGAATGCCGCGCGAGTTTCGGGATCGGCACGGGGAAGGTCAATCGGCAACGGGGCGCGAACGGGCGTTGATGAACAAGAAAGTGGTTCTTGTTCGGGAAGCGGAGGACCGGCGGGTCCTCCGGACGCGCAGCGCGCTGACCGTCGCCCTCGTCGATCTCGTGATGCGCAAGCGCTACGGGCGGATCACGATCCAGGATCTGCTCGACCGATCGGGGGTCGGACGCGCGACGTTCTACAAGCACTACCGCGGGAAGGACGACCTGCTGCTGCGCAGCTTCCAGCGGATGCTCGGCTCGCTCGACGCGGCGATCGACGCCGACCCGAAGGGGGCGCGGCGGATCGCGCCGGTGCGCGAGTTGTTCCACCACATCCGGCATGCGTGGGAGTTCCATCGCAGGTTGTCGCACGCGCCCGTGATCGACCACCTCTACCGCGCGGGTGTGGACGTGATGGCGGCGACGATCGAGCGACGGCTTGCGTCGCGCGGGGCCTCCGGGAAATCGGTACCCCACCAGATCGCGGCGCGGGCGCACGCCGGGGCGCTGTTCGCGCTGCTGCGGTGGTGGATCGACGCCGGGGCGCCGCACACCCCCGAGGAGATGGACGCGATGTTCCATGCGCAGATCGGGACATGAGAGGCCGAGGTCCGGGCGCGCCTAAGATGCGGCGATGACGAACGCCGCCCGCCTCGCGTTGGGTCCGCTGATCCTCGCTCAGGCGCTGGTCGTCCGGCGGCGGATCCCGAAGCTCCCGGAAGCCTCGGGGCCCCGTCAGGGGACCGCAGGGGATGGGCCCGCGCTCCGTCTGCTGATCGCGGGCGATTCCGCCGCGGCAGGAGTGGGAGCGGCCACGCAGGACGAAGCGCTGGCGGGGCGGATCGTCGAGGGGCTCGCACCGAAGTTCCGCGTCGCGTGGCGTGTCGAGGCGGCCAAGGGGGCGACGACCCGCGACACGCTCGCGCGACTCGCGGCGCTTGACGGCGCGAGGTTCGACGTGCTCGTCACCTCGCTGGGCGTCAACGACCTCACGAGGGGGATGAGAACGGCGGCGTGGCTCCGGGTGCAGCGCGAGCTGCGCGTACTCGCGCGCGAGCGGCTGGGCGTGTCGCTCCTGGTCCTCGCGGGGCTTCCGCCGCTCGGCGGGTTCCCGTCCCTCCCCGAGCCGCTGCGAGGATTCGTCGGCTCGCGTGCGAGATCCTGGAGCGCGTCCCTCGAGCGGGAGCTGCGCCTGGAGCCCGACGCGCGCTACCTCGAGCTGACGCCCCTGCTCGCCGTCGAGCACATGGCGACGGACGGTTTCCACCCCGGACCGGGGATCTACGCGGACTGG
>DASVAW010000146.1 GCA_036376135.1 Candidatus Polarisedimenticolaceae bacterium
CCCCCCCCGGTGAGGTCACGGCGCAGCAGGGCGCCCGTCGGCTCCATCCATGAGCCGGCGGGCGTTCGTCTTTTCGGGGGGTCCTACTCCAGCGCCCCTCCGCAGCTCGACCCCGCCCCCGCCGTGCAGCCGAAGCAGTGGCGCTGCGTCACGATCGCCCGAGCGAGGTCGCCGCGCTCGAGCAGAGCCGCGAGCGTCCGAGGCGCGCCGTGGTCGACGGGGAGCTCGAGCATCTGGTTGAAGTCGCAGTCGTACAGCGTTCCGTCCCAGCCGACGGAGATCATCGTGCGGCACATCACGCCGTCGGCGGCGTGCGGATTGAACGCGTTCACGAGCGTCTCCATGTAACGCTCGACCTGGCCCTGCCGCTCGAGGAACTCGAGGAAGCGGCTGATCGGCATGTTCGTGATCGTGAACAGTCGGTCGAAGACGACGCCGTGCCGCGACTGCAGCTCGCGCTTGTACTCCCGCTCGAGCGACGCCTGGCTTCCGGGAAGAAATGCGCCGACGGGGTTGTGCACGAGGTTGAGCACGAGCCCCTCCCCTTTCCCGTACCCGGCCGCGTTGAGCCGGCGAAGCGCCTCGACGCTCTTTTCGAAGACGCCGTCCCCCCGCTGCGCGTCGGTTCCCGCCTTGCGCGGTGCGGGGAGCGAGGCCGTCACCTCCACCCCGTGCCGCGCGAGGAACGCGACGAGGTCGGCCTGCCCCTGAAGGAGGAGCACGCTCAGGTTGCAGCGATCGATGACGCGTCGGCCGAGCTTTGCCCCTTCCTCGACGAGGGGGCGGAACATCGGGTTGAGCTCCGGCGCGCCGCCGGTGATGTCGAGGGTCGGGATCGGATGCCGGCGGAGCAGCTCGACGACCTGGATGGCCGTCTCCCGCGACATCTGCTCCCTTCGGTCGGGGCCGGCGTCCACGTGGCAGTGCGCGCAGGTCTGATTGCACAACTTGCCGACGTTGACCTGCAGCACGTCGATCGTCGCGGTGCGCAGCGGCGGAAGGCCGTGCCGCTCGAGCAGCGATGCGAAGGCGGGCGCGCCGCTCGCCTCGAGGACCTCGAGCTGGCGCCTCGGGCTCGCGAGCGGGTGGCGGATCTGGAGGAGGCTCATCGGGGCCTGTGCTCGCTCACATCCCGATCTTGGTCGCGATGTTGCGCATCTGGACGCCGTGGACGAGGGAGGCCCCGCCGCGGATCGCGTTCGCGACGTGGATCGCTTCGGTCATCTGGTCGAGGTCGGCCCCCTTCTGGAGGCTGGCCTGCGTGTAGGCGTCGATGCAGTACGGGCACTGGACCGCGGAGGCGACGGCGAGGGCGATCAGCGCCTTCTCGCGCTCGCTGAGGGCGCCGTCCTCGAACACCGCCCCGTAGTAGGCCATGTACTTCTCCCACAGCTCCGGGCGGTTCTTTCCCATGTCGCCGAATTTGGCGAGGTCGTGCGGGCAGTAATACGTCTCCATCGTTCCCCCAACGGCCGGACGCCGGCCCGACGGGCAGGGTAAACCCATTCGGTTTGCAGGCGTTCCGGCCGTTCCGGTACATTGCGATGCCGCTGACCCGTCCAGCGTTTCCCGCCGCCGGAGGACCCGTATGCACACGATCGAGTCCACCCCCGAGTTCGTCGCCGAGGCGTACGCCAGGATCGCCCGGCGCCTGGAGTCGATCCGGCGCCGGCTGGGCCGGCCGCTGACCCTCACCGAGAAGATCCTCCTCGGTCACCTCGACGATCCCGAGACGGCCGACCTGCGCCCCGGCGAGAGCTACCTCCAGCTGCGCCCCGACCGCGTGGCCATGCAGGACGCGACGGCGCAGATGGCGCTCCTCCAGTTCGCGCAGGCGGACATCCCGAAGGTCGCGGTTCCGACGACGGTGCACTGCGATCACCTGATCCGGGCGCAGGAGGGGGCGCAGGCCGACACGCTGCGGGCCCTCGACGAGAACGCCGAGGTGTACGAGTTCCTGCGGACGGCGTCGAACCGCTACGGCATCGGGTTCTGGAAACCGGGGGCGGGGATCATCCACCAGGTGGTCCTGGAGAACTACGCCTTCCCCGGCGGGATGATGATCGGCACCGACTCCCATACCCCCAACGCGGGGGGCCTCGGCATGTTCGCCTCCGGCGTCGGCGGCGCCGACGCGGTGGACGTGATGGCCGGGTTCCCGTGGGAGGTGAAGTACCCGAAGCTGATCGGGGTGAAGCTCACGGGGGCGTTGTCCGGTTGGGCGGCGCCGAAGGACGTGATCCTGAAGCTCCTCGGCATCCTCACCGTCAAGGGCGGCACGAACGCGGTCATCGAGTATTTCGGTCCCGGCGTCAGGTCGATCTCCTGCACCGGCAAGGGAACGATCGCGAACATGGGTGCCGAGCTCGGCGCCACGACGTCGGTCTTCCCCTTCGACGCCGCGATGGAACGTTACCTGCGCGGGACCGACCGCGCGGCGCTCGCCGATCTCGCCGCGAAGCACCGGACCCTCCTCGAGGCCGACCCCGAGGTCGAGACGAGCCCCGAGAAGTACTTCTCGAGGGTGATCACGATCGACCTCTCCACCCTCGAGCCGCACCTCGTCGGCCCGCACACCCCCGACCTCGCCCGCCCGATCTCCGAGGTCGCCGCGGCCGTCGCGAGGGAGGGGTACCCCGAGCCGATCTCCGTGGCCCTCATCGGCTCGTGCACCAACTCGTCGTACGAGGACATCGGCCGGGTGACCGACGTCGTCCTCCAGGCGAAGGCCAAGGGGGTCCGGACGGCGACGCCGTTCCTCGTGACGCCGGGCTCCGAGCAGATCCGCCGCACGATCGTGCGCGACGGCCAGATGGGCGAGATCGAATCGGTCGGGGGCCAGGTGCTCGCGAACGCCTGCGGCCCGTGCATCGGGCAGTGGCGGCGGACCGAGCTGAAGGCGGGAACGAAGAACACGATCGTGACCTCGTTCAACCGGAACTTCCCGGCGCGCAACGACGGGAACGCCGAGACGCTCGCCTTCATCGCGAGCCCGGAGATCGTCGCGGCGTACGCGCTCGCGGGGAAGCTCACCTTCAACCCGCTCACCGACGCGCTGCGCGCGGCGGACGGGTCGACCTTCAAGCTCGCCGCGCCGGCCCCGGCGCCCGATCTCCCCAAGGCCGGCTTCGTGAAGGACGACGTCGGCTACCTCGCCCCCGCGGCCGACGGCTCGAAGGTCGAGGTGCGCGTCGCCCCCGACTCGAAGCGGCTGCAGCTTCTGACCCCGTTCGCCGCGTGGGACGGGAAGGACTTCGAGAAGGTGCCGCTGCTGCTCAAGGCGAAGGGGAAGTGCACGACCGACCACATCTCCCCCGCCGGTCCCTGGCTGAAGTTCCGCGGCCATCTCGACAACATCTCCGACAACATGTTCACCGGAGCGATCAACGCCTTCACCGCGGAGGCGGGAAAGACCCGCAACCTGCTCACCGGCGAGGCCGGTCAGCCGATCCCGGCGGTCGCGCGGGCCTACAAGGCGAAGGGCTCCCGCTGGGTCGTGGTCGGCGACGAGAACTACGGGGAAGGCTCGAGCCGCGAGCACGCCGCGATGTCCCCCCGGCACCTCGGCGCGGCCGCGGTGATCGTCCGGTCCTTCGCGCGGATCCACGAGTCGAACCTGAAGAAGCAGGGGATCCTGCCGCTGACCTTCGCGGACGCCGCCGACTACGACAAGGTCCGCGAGACCGATCGCGTGAGCGTCCTGGGGCTCGCGGGCCTCGCCCCGGGGAGAGACCTCGCCGTCGTGCTCCACCACGAGGACGGGAGCGAGGAGCGCTTCGCGGTGAAGCACACCCTGAACGCCGAACAGATCGGGTGGTTCCGCGCCGGGTCGGCGCTGAACGTGATCAAGGGGAAGACCGCATGAAGCTCGCGCTCGTCGTTGCCGCCGCCCTCGCCGCCGGAGCCGCCTCCGCGCAGCAGGCGACCGGAGAGGCGTTGTTCAAGAAGGCCAACTGCCAGGTGTGCCACGGCGCCGAGCGCAAGGGCAGCACGCTCGCGCCGCCGCTTCTGGGCCTGTCCAAGCGCTGGGAAGCCGACCGGCTCGCCGCCTACCTCGCGGACCCCTACAAGGTCTCGAGGGGAGACGCCCGCCTCGAGGAACTCGAGAAACGCTTCCCGGCGGTGATGCCGCCTTACGGCGCACCGGACGCCGACCGGAAGGTGCTGGCGGCGTGGCTGCTCGAGGCCGGGAAGTAGCCTCGCGGCTGTTCGTCGTCCTCGACCAGGGGGGGCGCTCCTCCCGCGCGCTCGTGTTCGACGAGGCGGGGACGGTCGTCGCTTCCGCGCGCCGGTCCGTTCGCGAGACCCGCGCGGGACCGCGCGTGGAGCTTCCGGCCGAGGCGCTCGTCCGGTCGCTCGAAACGTGCCTCGAGAAGGTGCGACGCGAACTGGGGGGCAACGCCGCCCGCGTCGCGTCGGCCGCCCTCGCCACCCAGCGCGCCACCATCGTCGCGTGGGATCGGACGACAGGACGCGCGCTGACCCCGGCGATCAGCTGGCAGGACCGGCGGGCGGCGGCGTGGCTTCGGCGCCTCGAGCCCCGGGCCCGGGAGATCGCGACGATCACGGGGCTGCGGCTGTCCCCCCACTACGGGGCCAACAAGCTGCGCTGGTGCCTCGCGCGCCTTCCGGAGGTCCGCCGCGCGCGCCGCGAAGGACGCCTGGCGATCGGACCGCTCTCGAGTTTCCTCACCTTTCGGCTGACCCGCGAGGGCGCGTGCGTCGCCGACCCGGCGAACGCCGGGCGCACGTTGCTCGTGGACGCGCGGCGCGGGGACTGGAGCCCCGCGCTCCTCGACGCGTTCGGAATCCCGCGCGACGTGCTCCCCGAGATCGTCCCGACGCGCGCCGCCCACGGGACGATCGCGTGGGGAACACGAGCGCTTCCCCTGCAGGTCGTCTCCGGCGACCAGTCCTGCGCGTTGTTCGCGTTCGGCGAGCCGGACCCCGAGGTCGCGGTCGTCAACTTCGGCACGGGGGCGTTCGTGCAGCGACCGGTCGGATGGATGCCCCGCGATCGGCGGGGACTCCTGTCGAGCGTCGTGTTCGCGGACCGCGCACGGACGGTGCGCGTGCTCGAGGGGACGGTGAACGGCGGCGCGGCGGCGATCGACCTCGTCGCGGACCGTCTGGGCATGCGCGATCCGCGCCGGGCGCTCGACGCGCTGCCGGACGCGGACGGCCCCCTGGTCCTCAACGCCGTCTCGGGGCTGGCGGCCCCGTTCTGGCGCCCCGACGCGACGTCGGTGTTCGTCGGCCGCGGCACGCCGGTCGAGAAGCTGCGCGCGGTCGCCGAGAGCATCGTTTTTCTCGTCGCGGTCAACCTCGAGCGGATCGACGCCCTCGCGGGACGCACCCGCTCGATCGTCGCGACGGGCGGCCTCTCGCGCGTCGACGCCTTGTGCCGGGGGCTCGCCGACCTGACCGGACGCGTCGTCACCCGGCCCGCGGAGGTCGAGGCGACGGCGCAGGGGGCGGCGTTCCTGCTCGGCGCCCGCGCCCCCGACCGGGTCGGGGACGACTTCGACCCGCGCGACGGCGCCGCGCTCCGCCGACGGTTCCGCCGCTGGCGGCGGGAGCTCGACCGGCGGTTAGGAGCCTAACGGGATCGTCGCGGTGTCGCGCCCCGTCCTCGCGGGAAGCGACGGCGCCGCCAGCCGCATCACCTTCCCCGCGGTCTCGCGATAGGTGGTCAGCTTGCCGCCGCACACCGCGATCCAGCGGGGCGCCGCCGGCTCGTCCGTGACGAACATCGTGCCGCGGCGGCGCGCGTTCGGATCGGTCGCCGAGCGCGGGAGGACCCTCAGCCCCGCCCACGCCCCCGTCCGCCTTCCGCGGAACTCCGGGACGTACCGCCGGAGCGTCGCCTCGAGGTAGTCGATCTCTCCCGGAAGCGGGGTCACGTCGTCGGGGTTGCCGCGGAACAGCGTCTCGGTCGTGCCGACGAGCGTGCCGCCCCGCCACGGCAGGAGAAAAACCGGCCGACGGTCGACGGGAGACTCGACGTAGATCGCGCCCTCGGAGATCGGGGCGTCGTATTCGACGTGCGCCCCCTGGACGAGCTCGACGTCCACGGCGGGAAGCCCCGCGCGGCGCTGGACCTGCGCCACCCACGGACCCGCCGCGTTGACGACGACCGAGGCGAAGCGCTCGGTGCCGTCGGCGAGCCGCAGCACCCAGCCGTCCTCCCGACGCGACGCCGATTCGAGGCGGGCGGGCATCTCGACCGTCGCGCCGAGCGCCTTCGCGGAGTCGAGGACCGCGCGCACGAGCGCGGCGTCGTCGGCCCGCGCGTCCCGGTAGGCGAAGACGGCGCGCAGCCCCTCGTGGCTCAGCGGGCCGAGCGATCCCCACGCCGCCCGCGGAAGCGACCGGAACCGCATCGCCGGCGCGAGTCCGCCGAGGAGCGCGTACAGCGACAGCCCCGCGCGCATGGTGAGCGGTCCGCGGGCCATCGAGGCGTAGACGGGGATGTAGAACGGCAGGCGCGTGACGAGCCCCGGCGCCAGGCGCAGCAGCAGCTCCCGCTCCCGGAGCGACTCGCGCACGAGACCGAACTGCGGGGTCTCGAGGTAGCGCAGGCCGCCGTGGATGAGCTTGCTCGACTTCGACGAGGTCCCCGCGGCGGGCTCCGACTTCTCGAGGACGAGCACGCGGTGCCCCGCCGCCGCGGCCGCTTGCGCGACGCCGGCGCCGTGGATGCCGGCGCCGATCACGGCGACGTCGTAACGGGGGGCCATCGGCGGGGGAGTATATCGGGCGGACGGCGTGATAACGTCGCGCGCACGGGGAGGTCGGCATGGACCAGGAGGCCGTCGCCGCGCTCGGGCTCGCCACCATCGGCGCCTTCGTCGTGATGGTCCTGCTCGTCGTGCTCGCGATCAACGTCGTCGTCTGCGCCCTGTTGTACGGCTGCCTCAAGCGTGTCCCCGCCGAGCACCGCAAGCTCGACGCGGGGCTGGTGTGGCTCCTGCTGATCCCGTGTTTCAACGCCGTCTGGAACTTCTTCGTCTTCCCGCGCCTCGCGCAGTCGTACCAGTCGTATTTCCGGGCGGCGGGACGGAACGACCTCGGCGACTGCGGCGCGGGGTTCGGCTGGGCGTACGCCGGGTGCATCCTCGGCGCCCACCTTCCGCTCCCGTTCGTCCCGTTCGGGGTCGGCTTCGCGGCGTTGATCCTGCTGATCCTCTTCCTCGTGAAGGCGCTGCAGCTCAAGAACCTCATCCCCGCGGCGTGAGGTCGTCGTGTATTGCCCCCGTTGCGGAGCGCCCCACCCCGACGGTGTCGCCGCGTGCCGGGCCTGCGGCACGGTGTTCCACGAGACGGTCTCCCCCTACGCGCCTCCGGCCTCGACTCCCCTGACCGGCGGGAAGATCCCGAACTACCTCGTGCAGGCGATCCTGGTGACCCTTTGCTGCTGCCTTCCCGCGGGGATCGTGGCGATCGTCTACGCCGCGCAGGTGGACGGGAAGGTGGCGCTCGGCGATCTCGAGACCGCTCGGCGGTATTCGCGCCTGGCGTACATCTGGTCGTGGGTCTCGTTCGGTTCCGTGCTGCTGATCTACGGGGTGTACCTGATCGTGCTGCTCACGACGAGGACCTTGTCGACGTGAGACCGGGACTCGCCGTCGCCGCGACGCTCGCCCTCGTCGCGATCGCGTGCGTCGACCCGGCGCAGGCACGCTGGTTTCCGGCGTGCCCGCTGCACGCGGCGACGGGGCTTTTCTGCCCCGGGTGCGGCGCGACCCGCGCCCTCCATGCGCTGGCGCACGGGGACCCGGCCCGGGCGCTCGCCTTCAATCCGCTCCTGATCCTCGCGCTCCCCGTTCTCGTTCCGCTCGCGGCGGACGAGGCGTGGCGCGTGGCGACGGGTCGGGCGTGGTTGCGCACACGCGTCCCGACGTGGGCGGGATTCACGATCCTCGCCGTGCTCTGCGCCTACGGCGTGTTGCGGAACGTCCCGGGCTTCGAGTGGCTCGGGCCGATTCGCGAATAGTCCGGGCTAACGGGGCGCGAGGACGATCGCCCCGAGCGGAGGCAGGCGCAGCACGAACGACTGGTCGAGGCCGTGCTGGGGAACCGCCTCGGTCTGCACGAAACCCGACGACTCGAATCCGCTGCCGCCGAATTCGGGGGCGTCGCTCGAGAAGACGCACTCCCAGCGTCCGGCACGCGGGGCGCCGATCCGGTAGGCCTCGCGGGGCGTCGGCGTCAGGTTGAGCGCGACGAGCAGCTCCTGCTCGCCGTCGATGCGCCGGAACGAGACGATCGACGCGTCGCGGTCGGAGCAGTCGACCCAGCGGAACCCCTCCGGCTCGTGGTCGCGGCGCCACAGGCAGGCGTGCTCGTGGTAGAGGCGGCCGAGCGCCGCGAAGTACCGGAAGTACCCCGCGCGGGGCTCCGCGTCGAGCAGGTGCCAATCGAGGCTCTGGTCGTGGTTCCACTCGGTCCACGGGGCGATCTCGCTCCCCATGAAGAGGAGCTTCTTGCCGGGACGCAGGTACATGTACGCGAGCAGCAGGCGCAGGTTGGCGAAGCGCTGCCACTCGTCCCCGGGCATCTTCCGGAGCAGCGAGCCCTTCAGGTGCACCACCTCGTCGTGCGAGAGCGGCATGGTGAAGCGCTCGCTGTACTCGTAGAGCATCGCGAAGGTCAGCTGGTCCTGGTGCCAGCGCCGGTGGATCGGATCCCTCTTGAAGTACTCGAGGGTGTCGTGCATCCAGCCCATGTTCCACTTGAACAGGAACCCGAGGCCGCCTTCCTGCGGGGTCTTCGTGACCCCGGGCCACGCGGTCGACTCCTCGGCGACGGTGAACGCCCCCGGCGACTCCTCGGCCACCACCCGGTTGAGCTCCCGGAAGAACTCGATCGCGTCGAGATTCTCCCGGCCGCCGAAGCGGTTGGGGACCCACTCCCCGGCCTTGCGCGAGTAGTCGAGGTAGAGCATGGACGCGACGGCGTCGACGCGAAGCCCGTCGACGTGGAACTCCTTCAGCCAGTACAGGGCGTTGGCGACGAGGAAGTTCCGGACCTCGGGCCGGCCGTAGTTGAAGATGAGCGTTCCCCAGTCGGGGTGTTCGCCCTGGCGGGGGTCGTCGTGTTCGTACACCGCGGTGCCGTCGAAGCGGCGCAGCGCGAAGTCGTCCTTGGGGAAATGCGCCGGGACCCAGTCCACGATCACGCCGATCCCCTCGCGGTGCAGCGTGTCCACCAGGAACCGGAAGTCGTCGGGGGTTCCGAAGCGCGAGGTCGGGGCGTAGTACCCCGAAACCTGGTAGCCCCACGAGCCCGTGAACGGGTGCTCGGCGACGGGGAGGAACTCGACGTGCGTGAAGCCGAGGTGCTTCGCGTGCGCCGCGAGGCGAGGCGCGACCTCCCGGTAGGTGAGCGGCCGGTTTCCCTCCTCGGGGACGCGCGCCCACGACCCGAGGTGGACCTCGTAGACCGCCATCGCCTCGCGGGGCCAGTCGCGAGCCGGCCGGCCCTGCATCCATGCGTCGTCCCCCCAGACGTAGGTCGACTGGATGACGCGCGAGGCCGTCTGCGGCGGCTGCTCCATCGCCTGCGCGAACGGGTCGGTCTTCAGGCGGAGCGCCCCCTCGCGCGTGAGGATCTCGAACTTGTAGAGGGCCCCCGCGTGCACGCCGGGGACGAAGAGCTCGAAGACTCCGGAGGCCCCCATGCGGCGCATCGGGTAGAGCCGGCCGTCCCAGCGGCAGAAGTCCCCGACGACGCTCACGCGTTCGGCGTTCGGGGCCCAGACGGCGAACGCCGCCCCCTCCACCCCGTCGATCGCGAGCGGCCGCGCCCCGAGGACCTCCCACAGCCGCCGGTGGGTCCCTTCGTTGAAGAGGTGGAGATCGATGTCCCCCAGCGTCGGCAGGAAGCGGTAGGGATCGTCGCGCTCCCAGGTCGCGCCGTTCGGGAAGGTGAATCGGACGCGGTACGCGAGCGGCGGCTTCGCCCCGGCCACGAACGCCTGGAAGACGCCGAGCGCATCGGTGGGGTGCATCGGGGCGGGATCGTGGCCGGCGACGAGCAGCTCGCAGGACGCAGCCTCCGGGTGGAACGTCCGGACGACCACCCCGGTACGCCGCCCCTCGCGGGCGGCGTGGGCGCCGAGGAACCGGTGAGGCTCCGCGTGGCGACCCGAGGCGATCGCGGCCGCCTCCTGCGGGTCCGCGGCGGACGCCGGCAGCTTCGGAGGGTTGCGCCGCGGTTCCCGAGTCGTCGGTGTGGCCAAGTCGTTCCCCCTTCGGCGTCGGGGGACATCGTGACCGTCCGGTCGGACCCCCGTCAAGCCCCGCGTCGGCTCCGCAGCGGCGAGGCCTCCGGCGCATCGAGGCTTCGGGCAAGCTCGGCGCGCAGGCGCTCGAGCGCCTCGGGCGGAACGGTCCACCGCGCGGAGAGGCGAGGGACCGAGGCGGGAATCCGACCGTCGGTCTCCTCGGAAACCAGAGGCGAGACGCACACTGCAGCGCCGCGCCCCGCCTCGGCGAGCCTCGCCCTCACGCTCGCGGGGGTCGCGACGAACAGCCGCGCGAGAGACTCCGGCACCCCGCCGATCTGCGCGAGCAGCCGACGGAACGGACGCTCGAACGAAAGATCCCGCACGACGAGCACGAGCGGCGCGCGGCCCAGCCGGCGCAGCACGCGTCTGGGGAATTCGCCGTCGAGCGCGACGCGGAACACCGGGACTTCCGTCGGCGACACCGCCGCGGCGACTTCGGCGTAGTGACAGTCCGTGGTGACGACCGCCGCGGCGCCGACGGTCGTCGCGGGCCGGCTCAGGATCGACGCCAGCGGCACGCCGCGGGGAGCGACACCCAGCTCGCTTCGAAGGTCGGCGGCGATCAGCCCGATCTGCTCGAGGTTGCACTCCACGACCGCGACGGGGAGACCGCGCAGCCCGTCGCCCAGGCATCGATCCACGAACGCCGCGAACGCCCGCGGGGTCATCCCGTGGGTCGCCGCGTCGCGCCGACAACGCTCGACGACGCGCAAAAGGTCGCCGGCCCCCGCCCCGCGCGCCTCGGGGACCGAACGCGCCGCGACGAAGGTCCCCGACCCCGGCCTGGAGAGGAGGAGCCCCTCGCGAGCGAGCTCGCGATAGGCACGGTGGATCGTCTTCCGGTTGAGCCCGGTCAGGTCGGCGAGACGGCGCACCGAGGTGACGCGATCGCCGGGAGCGAGCTTTCCCAGGTGGAGGGAGGTCAGCAGATGATCCCGCACACGATCGGCGCCGAGGCCGACGCGGCGGGCACGGGGGGTCGGGGCCATGGCAAGTTCCTCCGCGCGCTGCCGGAAACCATACGCCGCGGGGGGTCCCGGCGGTAGCGGCATTCCGCAGACTCAGAAGTAGAGGTGCACCTCCGCGACCACCTCGTCGCCCCGGCCGCCCGCCGAAGGCGCGGTGCCGGCTCGATCGCGGAAATAGGCTCGGATCTGCAATGCGGGCCATGGCGTCCAGTCGACGCCCACGCCGAGCTGCGTCTGCCCGTCGCCCGTCGTCGCGTCGTCCGGATCGACCGCGCCCCACCACCCCCGGAGCGTGAAGCCCGGCCGGGGCGTCGCGTCGATCTCCACGTGCGCGGTGGCGCCGCGCGTCGCGGTCCCGGCGTCGTCCACGTCCCGGAGGATGTCGGCCGCCGCGATCGCCACGATCGGCCCGGCCCTCGCTCCGGCGAACACCCCGGCGAGCTCGCGTTTCTCGGGGCCCGGCAGGTCGTTCGTCGAGGCGCTCAGACCGGCGCGCCATCCCGCGCGCACGAGCGCCAGCGTTCCGACGAACTGCTTGCCGTTATCGGCCTCCGCGCCGCCGTCGCGCCCGTTCGTGGCGCTCGCCGCCCAGGACCATCCGCCTGCCAGCCCCCCGAGCTCGACGCCGGTGTCCGACGCCTCGAACGTGAACCCCGAGCCGCGTCGCGTGGCCGCTTCGTCGTCGAGCAGCCGCAGTCCGTAAGGGAGGAAGAACCTCCCGGCCTTCGCGTACAGTCCGCCGCGGGTACCCTGAAGCAACACGAACGCTTCGCGGCTGAGGGCCCCGCCGGGAGCGATCCTCTCGTCGGCATAAAGCGTCAGCCGATCCTCCAGGACCTCGACGGCGAGATAGACGTTGACCCCCCGGAGGCGGTACTCCCCGACATAGGCCGCATCGTCCTGGAAGTTCCCGACGTACGCCGCGCGGGCGTCGCCGCCGATCCGCACCCGGGGATGGATCGAGCCGTCGAAGGCGCCCGCACGCTCCGAACGCGCCGGAGCGGGGAGCTGGGTCGCTCCGTACGACGCCCCGTACGCGGTCCGTCCCCCGCCCCCGGTCCGGTTGACGTGACACGACGCGCAGGACAATCCGGCGCGAATCGCCAGATGGGGTTCCGCGCGCACTCCCGCCGCGAAGAAACCGGCGAGGGTGAGGGCCGCCGAACCCCGCACGACGAGGTCAGTCATTCGGCGCGCCCGCGAGGATCCACGCCCGGACCGTCGCGATCTCGGCGTCCGACAGGTACGGCCCGCCGAACGGCATGCGCTCCCCCACGATGACCGCGTCCCCCTCGAGCTTCAGAAGCAGGTAGGAGCCCGCCGGATCGAACGGCCGGACGCGATCGAACGCGGCGAGCTCGGTCGAAGGCACGGAGACGATCGACGCGTGCGAAACGCCGGGAGAAAGGTCCATCCCCTGGGCCGGAGCGGGCGCGGCGTGGCACCCGGCGAGCGCGCAACGGGGGGACAGGATCGCGGCCTGGATCTCCCGGAATCGCGGCGCCGGCGGCGTCGACGGCCCGAGCATCTCGAACGTGCCGTCGCCGCCGCACCCCGACGCCGCGATCGCCAGGGAGGCGACGAGGAGCCGCCGTTCCCGCTTCATTCGGTCCGGCCCGTTCGGGGATTCGCGCGCACCCATCGCGCGAAGGCGTACAAGGCGTCGACTTCGTGGTCGTCGAGCCGCCCACGGTAGGCCGGCATCTTCAACGCCTGCCGCTCCAGGAATCGCCTTGCGACGGGATGGCCGGCGATGCGTGGCGGCGCGCCGTCGAGCACCCACGCGCGGAACTCCTCCTCGTCCTTCACGAGCTCGGTCCAGTCGTCGCCGTCCCAGGCGGGGACGTAGCCGGTAAGCGAGCCGGGGTTCCGGACGAGGCCGCGTCCCTCGGGACCGTGGCATCCCAGGCAACCGTTGCGGATCGCCACGTCGCGCCCCTCCGCCGCGAGCGGCTCGGCGGGGACTCCGAACTGGGAGACCGCGAGCACGTAGGCGACGAGGTCGTCGACCTCCCGATCCGACAGACGGCGTCCGTACGCGGGCATCCGGAGGAGCGCGCCGGGGTCGGGCTCGCGTCCTTCGGGTCGCCCGGAGACGATCCACGCGCGAACGTCGGACTCGTCCCGGTTCCACATCATCCAGGTTCCCCCGGGCCACCCGGGGACCTCTCCGGCGCGGGAGCCCGGGTTCGCGATCGGTCGCCCGCCTCCCGGCCCGTGACATCCGAAGCAGCCCATCGCGTTCGCGAGCGCCTCGCCCCTCACGACCGGAGACGCCTCCGCCGCGGCGACCCGGCGCGCCCGGAAAGCGACGAAGGCCAGCGCCGCGCCTTCCCCGGCCGCGACGACCGCACAGACCACGAGGAGGAAGCGAGGCCCCGGACGCATGGGCGAGCGACCGCTCAACGCGCGACCGGCGTCACCGAGGCGACGAGGAGCAGCCGCGCGCCGCCCCGCTCCGCCCACGTCCCCTCGACGCGCACCCGTCGGCCGGCATGCGGCCGCAGGCGTGCGTTCGGCGTCTCCATGTCGGCGATCGACGCCACCCACACCACCCGCCCGGTCCCGTCCTCGAGAATCGCGAGCGGGATCCCGGCGTCCGCGCACCGTTGCGCGCATTCGCGGTGGCTCTCCCCCTTCGACCCGGACTTCACGTAGCAGGCGGAGTCGACGACCTCCCCGGTCACGACCGCCTTGCGCGCGTCGGCGTCGGGGTCCGCGGAGAAAAGGACGGTCGCGGCAGCGAACGCCGCCGCGACCGCGAATGCGCCGCGCCCGGCCGCCGGAGGGGTCTTACGGTCGACTCGGACCACGGCGCGTACCTCCTCCTTACTCGTTGGGCTGTCGGTTGCGTACGAGGTAGAAGCGAACGGTCGGATCGTTCAGGGCCCCGACGTCGCGCCAGCTGCGTCCCGTCGCACCGCCGTCCGGGTCGACCGTCTGAGTCGCGGCGGGAGGGAACGCGGGGTCCGACGCGCTCCGTGCGACCTTGAAAGTCTCGCTCCCCGCGATGCCGCCGCCGGTCCATTGCAGGACGGCGTCCGCGCCGGACTTGTTCACGTCGAGGGCGATCGCGGTCGTGACGCGCAGCGTGCCGCGCATCGTGCCCGTCGTCGGCGTCGCGTGGATCCGACAGTAGTAGCCGTGGCTGGACGCCGGCGGGAACTGCGAGGTTCCGTAGTGACAGACGATGTCGGGGGTGGGGGTGACGACGTTCCCCGTCTCCCACAGGCACGGCGCCGGCGCCGGGTTTCCACACAACGCGTCGTCGGGGCAGGTGTTCTGCGACGAGCTGTGCGTCACCCCCGTGGGGGCCCAGGCCACGCACTCGCCGGGCTCGATCCGGGGCTCGGAGGGATCGAAGACGAAGTTGACCCCCGACGAGGTCATCAGCACGCGCGGGGTGCGCACCCGGGCGCGCGGGGTGCAACCGGCCGGACCGGGACTCGGGGCGCACGTCGCCGTGCGGCAGACGGTCTGCGCGCCGGCGGGATCGACGCCGAGCGCGGCGACGGCGAGCGAGGCGACGAGGAGAAGCGGTCGCGGACGACGCATGAAGCAGTGCCTCCCGTGCGGGTCGATTCAACGCCCGCCACGGGAGGTGCGCCATCGCGAGGGGGGTGGGCGGGGGACGGTTTCGGCGAGTCGCCCCCACCGTCCCCGCCCGATCACTCCTCGAACATCGCCGACGCCGGAACGACGCGGACCTTCGAAGGCTCGATCGCGAGCGGGTACACGGCGATCGCCCTGTCCTCCTCGAGGACCTCGGGTTTCGTTTCGGTCGCGTAGGTGATCGGGGACGGCGCGTTCGACTTGAGCGCCTCCACGAACGCCGCCGCTCCCTGCTCGTCCGCGACGACGGCGAGGTAGGCCCCCTTCGAGGCGAGGTGCCTGCGGATCGCGGCGTTGACCTGGTCGAGCGTGAGCTTCGGCAGACGCTCCGCGACCTCGTCCACGAGGTTCTTGCGCCCGTAGAAGCGGCCGTCGAGCTCATAACCGAGGCGGCGCGAGGCCGTTTGCGTCCACAACCGGGAGTAGTTGAGGAGGAAGGCCCGGGTCTCCTCGAACTGCTGCGCGGTCATGCCGTCCTTCACGAGACGGTCGAGCTCGCGCATCGCCGCTCGGATCGAGAAATGGGCGTGTTGCGCGGCGACGGGGCGGATCCAGATCGAGAAGAACTGCTGCCGGCGAGGAACGTTGGCGAGCGGGAAGGTCGAGCCCCCTTCCTGCACGAAGTTCTCGACGTAGGAGTAGTCGCCGTAGTTGATCCCGCGCTCGCCGCGGATCGTGTTCATCAAGACCCCGTTGAAGGTCCGGTGCTCGCCGAGGTGGGAGTTCGCGACCATCAGCGCGTAGAAGTCGTCGTCCGACCGCGTCACGGCGATCGGGAACCCGATCGAGATCGCCCAGGCGCGCGTGGGTTTCGTGACGACCGTCGCCTCGATCCCCTGCGGAGCGCGCGGCGCGGGAAGCTCCGCCTTCGCGACGGCGCCCGAGGGCAGCCCCGCCAGATCCGCCTTGGCGCGCGCGACGAACGCGTCGCCGAACCCGCCCGACAGGCCCAGCGTCGCCGACTCGCGGGTGTAGTGCGAGGCCCAGAACGCCTTGACGTCGTCGAGGGTGATCGCCCGGATTCCCTTCGCCGTCCCGATCGTCGGACGGCCGTACGGATGCCCCGCGTACATCGCCGCACCGAGGGTCTCCTTGCCGAGGTTCTCGTCGTCGGCCGCCCGGAGCACGCTCGTCAGCGCGTTGAGCTGGTCGGCCTTGAGCCGCTCGAAGTCCGCCGCGTCGAAGCGCGGCTCGAGCAGCACCTCCCGGAACAACGCGTAGAACGCGTCGAGGTTGTCGCGATGGACGGTGCCGGAGACGACCGCGAGCTCCTTGTCGGTCTGGACGCCGATCGACGCCGCCAGCGGGTACAGCGCGTCGACGAGCTCGCCGTAGGTCCGCTTGCGCGTCCCTCCCTCGGAGAGCATCGCCGCGGTCAGCGCCGCGAGCCCCTCCTTCCCCTTCGGGTCGTGGATCGCGCCGGCGTCGAAGGCGACGCGGAACGACACGAACGGAGCGGTCGCGGAGGGGAGCAGCACCGCGCGCACCGAATCCCCGACGCCCGACACGTCCTGCCCTTCGCGGGCGAGCGTGATCACGGTCCGGTTGGCCGCCCGGAAGATCTTCGCCGCGGCCGCCCGAACGTCCTCGGCGGTCACGGACTCGAGCGTCGCGTAGGTCCGGTCGATCGACGAGGCCTCGCCGGTCAGCTGCAGGAAGTTGGAGACGGTGCGCGCCGTCGATCCCGGCGTGGCGAGCGCCTGGAGGAAGCCGTACCGAAGGCGGCGCTTCACCTCGGCGAGCCTCTCGGGAGCGAGCGGCTCGCGCCCGAGCCGCTCGAGGGTCGCGTAGATCGCCTCGCGCACCGCCTCGACCTTCGAAGGGTCCTTGACGCGGGCGAGGATGGTGAACAGGTTCGGATCGCGGTTGGCATCACCCCCGCCGAACAGCTGGTCCACCCACTGCTTGTCGAGGACGAGGTCCTTGTAGAGCGGGCTGGCCTCCGAGAACGCCGCCTGGGAGACGACCTCGAGGGCCGCGCCCTCGCGGGATTCGGGGGAGAACGCCGGAGCGTGGTAGCCGAGCACGAGATAGGGAAGGGTCGGGTTCTTCCACGCGACGTGGGCGCGGCGCTCGCCGGTCTGCTCCGGCTCGACGGGGGTCTCGAGCTTCGCGGCGCCGCGTTTCCACGGGCCGTAGTGCTTCTTCGCGAGGGCCGCGACCGCCTTCGGATCGACGTCGCCCGTCACGACGAGCACGCAGTTGTCGGGGCGGTACCAGCGGTCGAAGAAGCGGATCGAGTAGTCGTACTGGTTGGGCATGTCCTCGATGTCCTTGAGGAAGCCCATCGTCGTGTGTTTGTAGGTGTGCTTCGTGTACGCGGTGTCCTGGAGCTTCTCGAAGAGCGACATGATCGGAACCGAGTAGTTCTTGTTGTACTCCCCGAGCACGGCGCCCGCCTCCTTCTGGAAGGCCTCCTTCGTGTACTTGAGGTTCATGAACCGATCGGCCTCGATCTCCATCACCGTCTCGAGGGCCGAGGAGGCGGCGACGACGTGGTAGGCCGTCCAGTCGTCGGTCGTGAACGCGTTCGAGTCCGCGCCGAGCCGCTTGAGGATGTCGTTGTACTTCTCGGGCGGGTACGTCTCGGTCCCGCGGAACATCATGTGCTCGAAGAAGTGCGCGAAGCCCGAGAGGCCGGGCTCGACTTCGTTGCGCGAGCCCGCCCTCACCACGAGGTAATGCGCCATGATGCCGGGGCTGTCCATCGGCACCACGACCACCTTCAGCCCGTTGTCCAGGACGCTCTCGTGAATCGGGTACGGGAAGGTGCGGGAGCGCGGGGAGGCGTTCTGCGCGTGGGACAACATCGGGATCGCGAACGTCGACAACACCGCGACGAAAAGCCAGACGAGGTTCAGGCGAAAAGGCATGCGGGCCTCCATGATCGAAGCCGCGATTGTAGCAATCGGCCTAATTCGGACTTAACGACTCCGATTATCCTTGACCAATGTCTCTTGGCCCGGTCCGGTGCGGCGGAATATAAGAGCGTCGGGATACAAAATGATGAGACCTTTCGACCCGAAACTCCTCGTTGCGCCCCTGGCGCTGCTGCTCGCGTGCGGTGCCGTGCCGGCCGTCGCGGGCCCCTCCAACGACGACTGCCTCGGGTGCCACTCCGACGCGGTCGATGCGAAGGCCTGGGAGGCGTCGATCCACGGCCAGTTGTCGCTGTCGTGCACCGACTGTCACACCGACCTCGCGACGGCGACGGAGTTCCCGCATGCGGAGAAGCTCCGGCCGGCCGACTGCACCACCTGCCACGGGGATGCCGTGGCCGCCTACGCGAAGGGGGCGCACGCCAAGGCCCGCGAGGCGGGGAAAACCGTCGCGGCGGCCTGCGTCGACTGCCACGGGAAACACGACATCCTCCCGAAGAGCGACCCGGCCTCCCGGACGTACGTCTTCACGATTCCGCAGACGTGCGGTCGCTGCCACGGCGAGAAGGCGAAGGAGTACGGCATCCACGAAGGCGACGTGCTGGCCGCGTACGTGAAGAGCGTGCACGGCAAGGGGCTCGTCCAGAGCGGACTGGCGGTCTCGGCGGAATGCACCGACTGCCACGGCTCCCACGCGATCCTCCCGAAGAGCGATCCCGACAGCACGGTCCACAAGCTCAAGGCGCCGGGAACCTGCGGGAAGTGCCACCAGGGGATCGAGCCGATCTACGCCAAGAGCATCCACGGCCAGAAGCTCGCCTCGGGCGACCTGAAGGCCCCGGCCTGCTTCGACTGCCACACCGCGCACGGGATCTCCCAGACCGGGACCGAGCGCTGGAAGCTCGAGGTCCTC
The DNA here is from genome assembly GCA_036376135.1 of Candidatus Polarisedimenticolaceae bacterium. Lineage (NCBI taxonomy): Bacteria > Pseudomonadati > Acidobacteriota > Candidatus Polarisedimenticolia > Candidatus Polarisedimenticolales > Candidatus Polarisedimenticolaceae > Candidatus Polarisedimenticolaceae bacterium. The sequence continues at coordinate 18,664 of DASVAW010000146.1, forward strand.
GAGGAGTGCGGCAGCTGCCACGAGCAGTCGCTGACGACCTACCGGGACACCTTCCACGGCCAGGTGTCCAAGCTCGGCTTCGGTCGCGTCGCGACGTGCGCGGGTTGCCACGGCTCGCACGACATCCTCCCGGAGACGCATCCCGCGTCCCGCGTCTCGCCGCAGCGCCGGCAGGAGACCTGCAACCGGTGCCATCCCGGCACGAACGCGAACTTCGCGATGTACGATCCCCACGCCGACATCCACGACAAGGACCGCAACGCGATGCTCTACTGGACCGGCGTGCTCATGAAGGGCCTGCTCTTCGCCGTGTTCGCCTTCTTCCTGACCCACACCGCACTTTGGCTGAGCCGTGAGGTGATCGACCGCGCCAAGGGCGGATCCCGGCACTCCTAGGAGACGAGACGATGAGCGCGCCCCACTCTCCCTCGACCCAGATCCTGCGCTTCGACGCGAAGGACCGGCTCGCCCACATCGGCATCGTCATCAGCTTCCTCGGCCTGTCGCTGACGGGCCTGCCGCTGCTGTTCAGCCACTCGCCGTGGTCGGCGCGGCTGGCGCGCTGGCTCGGCGGCTTCGAGACCGCGGGGTTCGTCCACCGCCTGTGCGCCGGCCTGATGATCGCGGTCTTCGCGTGGCACGTCGCGCGCCTGCTGAAGCGGATCTTCGTCGAGAAGCGCTACAGCATGTTGTGGGGACCGGACTCGCTCGTCCCCCAGCCCCGCGACGCCGTGCAGATGTTCCAGCACATGGCCTACTTCGTGCGGCTCGGTCCGCGGCCGAAGTTCGACCACTTCACCTACTGGGAGAAGTTCGACTACTGGGCGGTCTTCTGGGGCATGTTCATCATCGGGGGCTCCGGATTGATGCTCTGGTTCCCCGAGTTCTTCTCGTTGTTCCTGCCGGGCTGGGTGTTCAACATCGGACTCGTGATCCACGGGGAGGAGGCCCTGCTCGCGACGGGCTTCATCTTCACGATCCACTTCTTCAACGAGAACCTCCGCCCCTCACGCTTCCCGATGAACCTGGTGATGTTCACCGGGCGCGAGGAGCTCGAGGAGCTGCAGCACGATCGCCCGGGTGAATACGAGCGGTTCCAGAAGGCCGGAGGCAAGGGATGGGTGGTCGCGCCCCCGCCTCCGTCGTGGATCCTCCCCTGGGGAAGGGCGTTCGGCACGGTCGCGATCGTGCTGGGCCTGGGCATGCTCGTGCTGATCCTCTGGGCGATGGCCGCATGACGACCCCCGGACCGGTCGAGCGGCACTCCGCGTTCCGCGCCTTCCTGACGTCGGTCACCGGCAACACGGTCAGCCTGCTCGGGAGCGCGCTGACGACCGCGGCCGCGGTGCTCTTCCTGAGCCTCTGGATCATCCAGTCGCTGGGATTCCGCGGCGGCGCCTACCTCGGGATCATCACGTTCCTCGTCCTCCCCGGCATCTTCGCCGCCGGGCTCGCGCTGATCCCCCTCGGGGTCGCGCGGGAGAAACGGCGCCGCGCCCGCGTCGGGGACACGACGCAGGCGCGCCTGCCGGTGCTCGACCTCAACCACGGGCGAACCCGGAATCTCGCGCTGATCTTCCTGGCGGCCACCCTCGTCAACGTCGTGCTCCTGGCCGCGGCGACGTACGAGGGGATCGAGGTGATGGACTCGACCGAGTTCTGCGGGACGACCTGCCACACCGTGATGGACCCCGAGTTCACCGCCTACAGCCGCTCGCCGCACTCGCGGGTGAAGTGCGTCGAGTGCCACATCGGGCCCGGCGCCGGCTGGTTCGTGAAGTCCAAGCTCTCCGGCTCCTGGCAGCTCGTTTCGGTCGCGCTCGACCTCTACCCCCGGCCCATCCCGACGCCGGTCCACAACCTGCGCCCGGCGCGCGAGACCTGCGAGCAGTGCCACTGGCCGACGAAATTCGTGGGCGACCGGCTGCGCGTGCGCACCCACTACGAGGAGACCGAGACCAACGACGAGGTCAAGACCGTCCTGATGCTGAGGGTCGGCGGCAAGCTCGGTTCGTCCTCCCACGGCATCCATTGGCACGTCGATCCCGGAGTCGAGATCCGCTACCGCTCCGACCCGTCGCGCGAGACGATCTACGAGGTCGAGCTGCGCGACCACGACGGCAACCTCCGGCTGTACCGCGGCAAGGACGCCGACTCCGAGGCCGGAAAGGCCGCCGCGGAGTGGCGGACGATGGACTGCGTCGACTGCCACAACCGGCCGACGCACATCTACCGCATGCCGATCCCCGAGATCGACCTGGCGCTGCAGGACGGGCGCATCGACCGAGGGCTCCCGTGGATCCGCCGCGAGGGGCTGAAGGCGCTGCAGGGGACCTACGACTCGCACGAAGCGGCCCGCGCGGGGATCCTCGAAGCGGTACGAGGCTTCTACCGGCAGAACTACCCGGACCGCGTGCCGGAGTGGGGCGCGCGGATCGACGCGGCCGCGACGGCGCTGGGCGACATCTGGTGCTCGAACATCTTCCCCAACATGAAGATCACCTGGGGAACGTACCCGAACCACATCGGGCACGAGGACTCGCCCGGCTGCTTCCGCTGCCACTCGGGGGAGCTCTCGACGGCGGACGGGCGCACGATCGAGCAGGACTGCTCGACGTGCCACGCGCTGCTTGCGATGGGAGAGAAGGACCCCGAGATCCTGAAACAACTCGAGCCCTGAGGGCCCGAGAGGTCGATCAGGCCGTCGGAGGCTGCGCCGGCGGCGGCGTCGGCCGCTCCGCGGGGCGGGGATGCGCTCCCTTGCGCGGGGCGAGCGTCATGCTCATGTCCCGGTTGACGATCTCGCCGGGCGCCGCCTCGATCGACGACACGTCCTGAAGCATCGCGATCACCCGGTCGAGCACCTTGCGGCCGTTCTCCGGCCGTCGCAGGTCGCGTCCGCGGAACATGATCGTCACGCGCACCTTGTCGCCGTCGAGGAGGAAGCGGCGTGCGTGCCCGGCCTTGGTCTCGAGATCGTGATCGTCGATGTTGGGCCGCAGCTTGATCTGCTTGACCTCGATCCGCGTCTCTTTCTTGCGGGCTTCCTTGGCCTTCTTGGCGATCTCGAACTTGTGCTTGCCCCAGTCCATCAGCTTGACGACGATCGGGCGGGCCTCCGCGGCGACCTCGACGAGATCGAGGCCCTGCTCTTCCGCGATGCGGCGGGCTTCTTCGATGGAGAGGACGCCGTACTGGGTACCGTCGGCGCCGATCAGTCGGATGGGACTCAGACGGATCTGGTGATTGACCCGGACCTTATCGTCGATGCGACACCTCCATCGCGGCGCGTCCCACCCGGGACGTCAGGCCGCCAAGCCCGGGGAGTATAACACCCGCCCCCCGGGGATCAGACCGGGAGCCTAACGGCGTTTCCGCCCGGAAACGTTGGCGTTCCCGCCCCGGTCCGGCGGTTCATGGGTCGCCCGCACGACCGTGTGGATGCCGCCGCGGACGTAGAAGTCCCCTTCGATCTCCATCCGGCGGGGGCTCGTCGCCCGTACCAGGTCGTCGAGGATCCGGTTCGTGACCGCCTCGTGGAAGTGCCCCTCGTTGCGGAACGACCAGAAGTAGAGCTTCAGCGATTTGAGCTCGACGCAGCGGCGGTCGGGGACGTAGCGGATCCGGAACGTGGCGAAGTCCGGCTGGCCGGTCTTCGGGCACAGGCACGTGAACTCCGGAACGGTGAACTCGATCGTGTAGTCCCGCCCCGGTTCGGGGTTGGGAAAGGTCTCGAGCTTCCGGTTCGGTCGGCTGGGCATCGAGGGGGCACTATAGCGTCAGCCCGAAACGGGCCCGGATGCCGCCGGCTCCCGGCGGGCGGCGGCCTCGGCCGCCTCGGCGAGCCGCGCGGCGGCCCGGCCGAGGCGCTTGCCGGCTTCTCCCGACTCGCGAAGGTGATGCAGGGCCCTCTCGGTCTCGCCGCGCTCGATCCACTGCCGCGCCAGCTCGAGGTGCCCGAACAGCGCGGTGAGCGGGCTGTTGATCTCCTCCCCCACCGCCGACGCGAGGGAGGCGAGCGCCTCACGGTGCCGCCCCCCCTCCCGGGCGTTGCGCACCGCGCGGATGCGCGAGGCGGAGACCGCGCGCGCGGCGATCTCCGCGGGGGTGGAAAGCGGGGACACGACGTCGTCGGCCCCCGCGTCGAGCGCCGCCAGCAGATCCTGCAGGTTCTCCCGCGCGTCGACGACGACGACGGCGACCGCCCCGAGGAGCGGGTTCGCGCGAACGGCCCGACAGGCGGCGAGTCCCGCCTCGCGCGCTCCGCCCCGCTCGATGACGAGGACGCCGGGGCGCAGTCGCGCCACCTCCTCGGGCGCCCGCTCCGCCGAACAGGCGAACGACGGGAGTCCGAGCTGCGTCAACTTGGCGGAAAGGCGCGGTGCGCTCGCTCCCGCGACGACGGCCGACACCTTCTCGCTCGCGGCATCCATCCGATCGGAGCCCCCCGGACCGGCGCGAATCTAGGCGGAGGAGCCGGCCGGCGCAACCCCCCGGATCAGCGGGCCGCCTCCAGCCGGACCGCGACCTTTCGGGTTTCGTCCCCCCGGCGCACGGTCAACGTGACCGTCTTCCCGATCCCGGCCTCCTCGAAGGCCCACAGCAGGTCGTCGAGGGTGTCGACCTTCTTGCCGTCGACCGCGAGGATGATGTCCCCCCAGCGGAAGCGACGACGGTCCAGCCGCTCGATCCCGACGAGTCCCGCACGATCCGCCGGGGAGCCTTCCGAGACCTCGTAGATCGCGATCCCTTCGGGAACGCCGCGGTAGCGGGCCACGCGGTCGGGAACGGGGCTGAACCCGATGATCGGCCGCTCGATCTTCCCCGTCTTGATCAACTGCGGCACGATCCGCGCGATGACGTCGATCGGGACGGCGAAACCGATGCCGGCCGACGCCCCCGACGGGGTGTAGATCGCCGTGTTCACGCCGACGACCCGCGCGCTCGAGTCGAGCAGCGGCCCGCCGGAGTTGCCGGGGTTGATCGCGGCGTCGGTCTGGATCACGTCGCGGATCGTCCTGTTGTTGGGAGAGGTCAGCTCGCGCCCCAGGGCGCTGACGACGCCTACGGTGAGCGAGTGGTCGAACCCGAAGGGGTTCCCCACCGCGAAGACCTTCTGGCCGACCAGAAGCGACGACGAGCGTCCCAGCGAGACCGGCTGCAGCCGGTCGGCAGGGGCATCGATCTTGAGGACGGCGCAGTCCTTGTCGGGAGTGGACCCGACGTATCGGGCTTCCCAGTCGCTCCCGTCCGCCAGTCGCACGGTGAGCCTCTGCGCGTTCTCGACGACGTGGAAGTTCGTGACGACGTGACCGTCCTTGTCCCACACGAAGCCGCTGCCGCTCCCCTGCGGGATCTCCTGGACGTTCATGGAGAAAAGATCGCGCTGAAGCACCGACGAGGTGATGAACACGACCGAAGGGGAGGAGCGCCGGAACACGTCGATGTCCCGGCGCTCCTCGGCGCTCAGGCCGGAGGCGGCCTCGCCCGACGCGCCGCCCGCCGCCGCCCCGGGTTCCGCGGGGGGAGGGCTGGCGTTACCCACCGGCGTTCCCTGCCCGCAGGCGAAGCCCAATACGAACGTGAGGACGGCGAGCGCCGCCATGCGAAGCTTCATCGTCGAACCTCCGTCGGAAACCTGGAGACTACTTCAGGGTCTTGACGTGCGCCGCGATGGCCTGGATGTCGGCCGCGGACAACTTGTCCTTGTAGGCCGGCATCTTGTTCTTGCCCTCGCTGGCGACCTTCGCGATCGCGGCGGCGTCGTTCGCCTTCTGAAACGCCGGATCGTTGAAGTTGGCCGAACCTTTCGCCATCGGCTTGGCGACGCCGTCCTTGCCGTGGCACATCGCGCACTTGGACTCGTAGAGCGCCTTGCCGTCGGGCTCCGCGAACGCGGGGACGGCGAACAAGAAGAGGAACGCGGACCCGATGGAAAGCGCGAGACAGCGGCGCATGACCGGGGCTCCTTTCGGTACCCCGGCGGAGGATCACGCCGGGGGCGGCGGCGTGGGCGACTCCACGCCCCGCGCCGCGCATTTAACCACTAGCACGGGGCATGCCGCTTCCCGTAACACCCGTTCCGCCACGGAGCCGAAGACGAGCTTCCGCCACCCGGCCCAACCGTGCGTCGCCAGGACGATCAGGTCGGCACCGATTCCCTCCGATGCGCGCACGAGCTCGCGGGCGGGGTCCCCCACGCCCACCCGGACCTCGCACCCGGCGGTGCCCGCGAAGTGCTCCGCCGCGAGCGTTTCCAGCCTTCGGGAGACCTCCGCGCGCAGCTTCCCCAGATACTCGGCCGCCGGCACGACCGACAGCCCGAAATCCACGTACGGCGGGATCTCCCAGGGAGTCGGCGGCTCGTCCGGGAGGACGTGCATGAGAACGACCCGGGAGGCGGTCCCCACCGCGATCGCGCGCGCCGTCGCGAACGCCTGCACGGACTCGGAGCTGAAGTCGGTGGCGACGAGAATCGTTCGGAAGGGCAACATGCGACGCCCTCGCCTTCGCCGAGCAGGCTAGCGCCGCATCCCCCGGACGGCCTTGAGCAACGTCAATCCCGTCCCCCCTCGGGGACGGGGCGTCCCGGCGCGGGGACGGCCCTCCGTGAGCGGCGGGCCTCGAACCAGGCCCCGCTCGCCACCGCGACGAGGACCAGCGAGAAGCAGAGGAAGAAACCGGTCACGAATCCGCCGCTGTAGGCCTCCCCCACGGCGAGGTAGTACTCGTTGGACGGGATTCGCGGGAACGTCGCCAACTCGTTGTTGAACACCCGTCCGACGAATACCCCGAGCGCCCCGAGGCAGAACAGGGCCCCGGGGACTCCGATCAACAAGGCCGCGAAGCGGTCGCGTCGACTCATGGGTCCGGAGTATCCGGTCAGGCGCCCGGCGCGACCATCCCCAAATGCGGCGGGGGAGGCACGAAGATGCCTCGGCGCCTAGAATGTCGGCGCTTTCGGCAGCGGTGGAGGGCCTCGCACCATGAGCTTCGAACCGGGCCTCGCGGCCTACCGCCGCCGCCCCACGCGCGTCGTGAACGTCGGCGACGTCCCTCTCGGGGGGGACCACCCGATCCGCGTGCAGTCCATGACGACCCCCGCGACGACCGATACCGCGGCGACGGTCGCGCAGATCGTGCGTCTCGTCGAAGCCGGGTGCGAAATCGTCCGCGTCACCGTCCCGACCTCCAACGACGCCGACAACCTGCCGAACATCCGCGCCGAGCTGAAACGGCGCTCGATCCGCGTTCCGCTCGTCGCCGACATCCACTTCACGCCCGCGGCCGCGATGAAGGCGGTCGAGCACGTCGAGAAGATCCGGGTGAACCCGGGGAACTTCGCGGACAAGAAGCGTTTCGCGGTCCGCGAGTACACGGAGTCGGAGTATGCCGCCGAGCTCGAGCGCATCGCGAAGGTCTTCTCCCCGCTCGTGCGCCGCTGCGTCGAGCTGGGAGTGGCGATGCGGATCGGCACCAACCACGGGTCGCTGTCCGACAGGATCCTGAACCGGTTCGGGGACACCCCCGAAGGGATGGTCGAATCGGCGCTCGAGTTCGTCGCGATCTGCGAGGCGTACGGCTACCGCGACCTCGTCCTCTCGATGAAGGCGTCGAATCCGAAGGTCGTGCTCGAGGCCTATCGCCTGCTCGCGCGACGCATGGACGCGCAGGGTCGCGACTACCCGCTGCACCTCGGCGTCACCGAGGCCGGGGACGGCGAGGACGGCCGCATCAAGTCCGCGATCGGCATGGGAGCGCTCCTCGAGGAAGGGCTCGGGGACACCGTGCGCGTCTCGCTCACCGAGGACCCCGTCGCGGAGGTCCCGGTGGCGTTCGCGCTCGTCGCCCCCTACAACCGGGCGAGACCCCGCCCCGCGACGGAGCCGATCCCCGAGATCGTCTCCCCTCCCCCCCGGAAGGGGACCGTGGCGGTGGAGGTCCCGCTCCGGTCGCCGATCTCGGACGTCGACGCCCTGCGCCGCGAGATCGACGGCGAGGCGGGGGTGCGCGTTCCCGAGGACACCCGCGCCGACGTGGTGTCGATCGACGCGTCGACCTGGAACGACGTGGCGGGAGTCGAGCGGCTGCGAGCCTCCCTCGCGCTCGTCGCCCCGCGGCTCCGGCTCTCGGCCCGCGTCCCCGCGGCCCTCGTCGCCGGCGCCGACGACCCTGCGCTCGACTCCCTCGCCCGCGCGGCGCACCGGATCCACGTCCGCGCTGCGGCGCCGCTCGCCGCCGCCGCGATCGAATCGCTTCGCGCGCTCGCGCGGCGCACGACCGTGCTCGTGGAAGCCGGCGGAGGCGTCGAGCCCGCGATCGACCTCGCGATCGGGGTCGCGCGGGGCGGCGGGAACGTGGCCGTCGCGATGGACCCGACCCTCGAAACCGGGCCGCTGTTCGCCAACCGCGCCCTCGCCGCCCGCCTGCTCGCCGAGGACCTGCGGGCGCCCCACGTGCTGATCGACCGACCCGCGCTTCGCGGGGCCGACCTTTCGCTCGGGCCCGCCGCGCACCTCGGCGGGCTGCTGTGCGAGGGGATCGGGGACGCCGTCCACGTCGACGCCGGCGACGCCGCCTCCTCGCGGAGGCTCGGCTTCAACATCCTGCAGGGAGCGCGCGTCCGGATCACGAGGACCGAGTTCATCTCGTGCCCGTCCTGCGGGCGGACGTTGTTCGACCTCGAGTCGACCACCGCGACGATCAAGGCGCGCACCGCGCACCTGAAGGGGCTCAAGATCGCCGTGATGGGATGCGTGGTGAACGGCCCGGGGGAGATGGCCGACGCCGACTTCGGCTACGTCGGCTGGGGGGACGAGAAGATCGCCCTGTTCGTCGGGAAGGAGATGGTCGAGAAGGACATCCCCACCGGCGAGGCGGCCGATCGGCTCGTCGCGCTCATCAAGCGCCACGGGAAATGGGTGGAGCCTCCGTCGACGGCGAAGGCTTCGCCCTGAGCGCACGGACCGCCGCGAGCGCCACGTAGCCCGCAAGGGCGAGGAGCGCCGCCGCCGCCGCCGCGTTGAACGCCGCGGCGTCGAACCCCGACGAGCGGCGCCCCTGGGCCCACACGATCGCGCCGAGCGCCCACACGGTGATCACGAGGACGAACGCGCTGGGGATGGCGGTGAACCAGCCGCTGCGGCCGGTGCGGCGGAACCACACCGTCAGGGCGACGAGCGTCAGCGCCGCGAGGAGCTGGTTCGAGGCGCCGAACAGCGTCCAGAACGAGCGCCATCCCCCGGAGCCGGCGGCCGTCAGGACGAGCGCGGGGGGGAGCGCCGTCACGAGCGTCGCCGCGAGGGCTCCCGCCCTTCCCCGAAGCCCCGTCAGCTCCTGCACGAGGTAACGACCGAGCCGCATCGCGACGTCGAGGGTGTCGAAGACGAACGTCGAGAAGGCCATCGCGCCGAACGTCGTCGCGACGGCGAGGTTCTCCTCGCCGACCACGAGCGTGAGGAACCGCCCGATTCCCTCCCCGTAGATCTTCCCGGGCGCCACGCCCCGCACCGCGTCGCTCGTCGCGATCATCACCGTCGCGAGCGCGATCAGCGCGACGAACGCCTCCGCGAGCATCGCCCCGAACCCCACGGGACGGCAGTGCGACTCCCGGTCGATCTGCTTCGAGGTCGTCCCCGAGCAGACGAGCCCGTGGAACCCCGAACACGCCCCGCAGGCGATCGTGACGAAGAGGAACGGGAACAACGCCCCCGCGAACCCGCCCGTGTCCCAGGTCTTGAACGCGGGCTGCACGACCGCGTGACCGCCGAAGAAGATCCCGAGGACGCCCGCCCCGATCGCCGCGTACAGGATGAACCCGCCGAGGTACCCGCGCGGCTGCAGCAGGTAGCGCACCGGCGTGAGCGAGGCGACGACGCAGTAGCCGACGATCAGCAGGGTCCAGCCGGCGTGGTCGAGGACCAGCAGGTGGGACACCCACGTCCCCGCCCACGCCGCGCCGAAGGCGAGCGGGACGAACACGACCGTCGAGATCCAGAGCGGCGGCGCGAGCCACCGCCCGACGAGCCCCATCGCCACCGCCACGCCGAGGTACATCACGCTCGCGGCGGCGACCGCCCCCCCCGGGTTGAAGGTGCGTCCCGCCGCCTCGAGCTCGTCGGTCCCCGAGACGAACGCCGCGGCCGTCATGTCGGTGAACGCGACGATGACGTAGACCAGGGCGATCCAGATGAACGCCATCATCGCGCGCCCCGCGCTTGGCCCGAGCCATCGGGAGGCGATCTGCGCCACCGACGAGGCGTCGTGGCGCACCGAGCCGGCCAGGCTCGCGAAGTCGTGGACCGCGCCCACGAAGACCACGCCGAACCCGATCCACAGCAGGCACGGAAGCCACCCGAAGGCGTCGCACGCGAGGATCGGGCCGGCGATCGGTCCGGCCGCCGCGATCGCGGAGAAGTGCTGCCCGAAGAGGTAGAAGGGCTTCGTCGGCTCGAAATCGGTGCCGTCGCGTCGCGTGTGCGCGGGCGTCGGGCGCGAATCGTCCAGGGCGAGGCGGCGCGCGACGAACGCCCCGTAGAAGCGGTACCCGAGGGCGAGCAGGACCAGGAACGCCCCCGCGATCAGGGGCAGGCTCACGGACCGCCCTCGATCTCGCGCCACTCCCGGACCGTCCACGCGCACAGTCCTTCCTCGACCAGGGGGCTCGACCTCGCCAGCGCCTCCGCCTCGAGGAGGTCTTTCGCTTCGAAGATGTCCAGGAAGCCGTCGTCGTTCCGGAACGACCCGGCGACGCGAAGGCGCCCCTCCCGGCGCAGGGCGCGGAGGTGCTCCACGTGCCGCTCGATCGCGGGCGCGGCGTCCGCCGGCAGCGCCGTCACCACGATCGTGCGCGCCCAGAGCGTCATTCGATCTCGACCCTGGAGGCGTAGTCGGGGCGATTCGCCCCGATCCCCCGCCGCTCCTTCAGCAGGTCCGCGAGGGCGTCGCGCGCATCCGGCTCGCCGTGCACGAGGTGCACGCGCGCGGGAGAGCGTTCGGCGCCGGCGAGCCAGCCGAGGATCTCCCCCCGGTCGGCGTGCGCGGACAAGCCGTCGATCGTCGCGACCCGGGCGCGGACGGGAACCGTGCGGCCGTGCATCCGGAGCTCCTTCACGCCGTCCTGCAGCGCCCGACCGCGGGTGCCCACGCCCTGGTACCCGACGAACAGCACCGTCGTGCGATGGTCGGGGAGCTTGAAGAACAGGTGGTGCAGGATGCGGCCGCCTTCCGCCATCCCCGAGGCCGAGATGATGATCGCGGGGTAGCGGATGTCGTTCAGGCGCTTGGAGTCCTCGACGGTGCTCGCGCACTTCACGCCGTTTTCCAGGCCGAGCGGGTCGGCGCCGTGCGAGTTGGCGCGGCGCATCTCGCCGTCGACCGCCTCGGGGTGGTCGAGCGTGATGCGCGTCGCCTCGATCGCCATCGGGCTGTCCATGTAGATCGGGACGTCGGTCGGGAGCCTCCCCTCGTGCCTGAGCTCGCGCAGAAGCCACAACAGGTGCTGCGTGCGTCCGACGGCGAACGACGGGATCAGGAGCGTTCCCCCCGCCTGGATCGTCTCCATCGCGACGCGGAGGAGCACGTCCTTCGGGTCCTCCTCGGGGTGATCCCGATTGCCGTACGTGCTTTCGAGCAGCAGGTGGTCGCACGCGGGGAGGGGCGAGGGGTCCGGGAGGATCGGCTGGCCGTTGCGGCCGAGGTCCCCCGAGAAGACGACCGTCCGGTCACCGCCGTCGCGCCCAGCCTTCTTGAGGACGACTTCGATGAAGGCGGCGCCGACGATGTGTCCGGCGGGAAGGAACCGGATCGTGACGGCGTCGTGCACCTGGAGCGGCCGGCTCCAGGGATGCGGGTCGAGCCGCTCGAGCGCGTCCCTCGCGTCGGCCTCGGTGTACAGCGGCAGCGCCGGCTTGTGTTTCGAGGCGCCGCGCCAGTTCAGGTACCGCGCGTCCTCTTCCTGCAGGTGCCCCGAGTCGGGGAGGATGATCCCGCACAGGTCGCGGGTCGCCGGGGTGCAGACGACGCGCCCTGCGTACCCGAACTTCAGCAGCCGCGGGAGCCACCCCGTGTGGTCGAGGTGGGCGTGCGTGAGAACGACGAGATCGAGCGTGCCGACGTCGAACGGCGGCTCCGCCCAGTTCCGGAGGCGCAGGTCCTTGAGCCCCTGGAACAGGCCGCAGTCCACGAGCATCCGGAACCCCCGGTGCTCGAGCAGGTACTTCGAACCGGTCACGGTGCCGGTCGCGCCGAAGAACGAGAGGGTTGCCATGGGGCGCATCGTCTTTCGGGGCGCCGTCTTGGTCAAGCCCCGCCGCCGTTTGGTACGATGCCCGCCTTTTCCATGGAGGATCCGCCGATGCGCGTTCAGATCGAATACTGCACCTCCTGAGGGTATCTCCCCAAGGCCGCCGGTCTGGCGGCCGAGCTGAAGAAGAAGTTCGACGTCGACGCCGAGCTGGTCCCGTCCTCGGGAGGGGTTTTCGAGATCTCCGTGGACGGCGCCAAGGTGTTCTCGAAGAAGGAACTGGGTCGTTTCCCCGTCGAGGGCGAGGTCGACGAGATCTTCCGCGCCCGCTAGGGATTCCATGAGCCTGCTCGATCGCGCGGTCGTCCACGGTCTGCCGTTCGTCCCCAAGCCGATCGTCGGCATGTTCTCGAAGCGGTACATCGCGGGGCCGCGGATGCAGGACGCCTTCCGCGTCGCCCGGGAGCTCGAGGGCGAGGGGGCGATGTCGACGATCGACATCCTCGGCGAGTTCATCAAGAACCTCGACGAAGGGGATGCCAACGCCGACCAGTACATCGACCTCGTCCGTCGCATCGCCGGCGAGCGCTTCGCGGACGTCAACGTCTCGGTGAAGCTGACCGCGCTCGGCCTCACCCTCGACAAGGCGCGATGCCTCGCGAACATGCGCCGGCTGATGGCGGTGGCCCGGGAGGCGGGGTTGTTCGTCCGGATCGACATGGAAGACTCGCCGTGGACCGACGTCACCTGCGAGATCTACCGGACGTTGCGCTCCGAGTTCCCGGGGAAGGTCGGCGTGGCGATCCAGTCGCGCCTGCGGCGGACGATGGACGACGTCGAGTCGCTCACCGCCGAGCCCGCGAACTTCAGGCTGTGCAAGGGAATCTACCTCGAGCCGCGCCCGATCGCGTGGACCGACCCGGAGCTGATCCGGCGGAACTTCACGCTCGCCCTCGAGCGGATGCTCGAGCGCGGGGCCTACGTCGGGATCGCCACCCACGACGAGCAGCTGGTGTGGGAAGCGCTGCGCCTGGTGCGCCGCTTCGGCCTCACCCGCGAGAGGTACGAGTTCCAGATGCTGCTCGGGGTGGACGAGGAGCTGCGGCGGATCCTGCTCGGGGCCGGGCACCGTCTGCGCGTGTACGTCCCTTACGGCGAGCGCTGGTACGCGTATTCGGTGCGGCGGCTGCGCGAGAACCCGCAGATCGCCAAACACGCGCTGCGGGCGATCCTCAAGGGAGCCTGACGCCCACCCCGTGCGCGTAGACGACGGCGCCGCCCAGCCACGCGGTGCCGATCCCCATCGCGACGCCGCCCAGGAGCGCGATCGCGTAGATCGGCCGCTGGGCTTCGGGAATCCGTCCCCGGTGCCAGCCCTTCCACAACGCCAGCGCCAGGAAGGTCCCGAGCAGCACGATACCCATCCGCTCGTGGGCGCCCATGGCCTCTTCCGACCCCGCGTGCAGCGTCACGACGTTGAGCGCCAGGAAGCCGCTCGCGACCGTCGGGACCAGGACGAGCGTGCCGAGGACCACGAGGATCGCGCCGAACCGTTCGGCACGCTCGCGGCTCGCGAGGATCCCGATCGATTCCGCGAGGCCGCCGGCGACGAGGAAGGCGATCGCGAAGTGGACGAGAGCCGGATGGAGGAGGTGCATCGGCGCGGGAGAATACCCTCTCACGCCCCCGGATGCCGCGTCGCCAGTTCCTCGAGCAGCGCCTTCGACCGCGCGTCCAGGTCCTTGGGCGGCACGATCTGCACCACGACGAGGAGGTCCCCGGCCCTGCGGGAGCCGTGCGCGGGAACGCCGCGTCCGCGCAGCCGCAGCTTCTGCCCGCTGCGCGTCGCCGGCGGGATCTCGATCGTCGCCCTGCCGTCGAGCGTCGGGACGTCCACGCGGCCGCCGAGGGTGGCCTTCACGATGCCCACGGGGACCTCGCACAGCAGGTGCGGGCCGTCCCGCCGGAACAGCGGGTGCGGCTCCACGTGCACGCGGAGGTAGGCATCCCCGGCGGTGCCGCCGCCGTGCCCCGCTTCGCCCCGGCCCGCCACCCGGACGCGGGCCCCGTCCTCGATCCCGGGAGGGATCCGCACCTTGACCCGTTCGCCGGCGCCGCGCGCGCCCCCGCGGGGAATCGTCACCTCGATCGTGTGACCGGTGATCGCCTGCACGAAGGGGATCGTCATCTCGAACTCGAGGTCGCCGCCTCGCGCACGACCTCGGGGACGCGCGCCGCGGGCGGCGCTCCCGAACAGCGACTCGAACAGATCCGAAAAGCCGCCGAAGTCGAACGCCTCGGCCTGCTCGCGGCTCATGCCGGCGAAGGGATCGAAGCCGGTGCCGAACGCCTCGCGACCGCCGCGATCGTACCGGGCGCGCTTGTCCGGATCGCCGAGCACGGCGAACGCCTCCGCGACCTCCTTGAAACGATCCTCGGCCCCCGAGTCTCCGGGATTCACGTCGGGATGGAACTTGCGCGCGAGTTTCCGGTAGGCGGCCTTGATCTCCTTCTCGGTCGCGGACCGGCCGACTCCGAGCACCTCGTAGTAGTCGCGATTCGACGTCATGTTCCGGGGGGTATGTCGTACGGATCGACGGGCGTGTCAAGCGGCCCCCGCTACAATGGCCGCGTGTCCCTCCTGCGCCCGATCCTCGTCCTGCTCCTCGCCCCCGCGGTCGCCGCGCAGCAGGAGCCCCCTCCGAGCCCCCTCAAGCCGCCGCCGCCGGCGATCCGCCCGAAGCCTCCCGCGAAGGGGGAGCCGCTGCAGGACAGCGGGTCCGCGGACGACACCTGGCCGGGGCTCGACGCGGAGCTCGCGGACAAGCTCGCGGCGAGCGCCGAGCGTTACCGGGAATACGCCGTCCGGTTCACGACCGACGAGTCGGTCCGCGCGGCGCGCTACACCGACGGCGAGGCGACCTCCGAGGAGCTGCGCCGGTACGGCTACCTCCTCGACCGCGGGGAGGGACCGTTCGACCTCCGCGAGTTCCGGCAGAAGCTGAAGGCGGACGGCTCGCTCGCGCGCGGCGAGGTGAAGGACGAAGAGCCCTTCCCCCCCGCATACGGCTGGGTGTTCCTCTTCAGCCGGTTCCACCAGCCGTTCTTCGCCTACCGCGATCTGGGGGAGCGCTTCGAGGGTTTCGACCTGGTGCGCGAGATCCGCTTCCGCGGCGCGCTCCCCTACACCGACGGCCGCGACATCCGGCAGTGGGAAGGGACCGTCCTCGTCGACGTCACGACGGGGTCGCCCGTCGAGATCCGCGCGGAGCCCAGCCGCCAGACGGAGCGGATCCGCTGGATGTTCGACCGCTGGGCGCAGGCGTTCAACATCATCGGATTCCGCACCGCGCCGCGGCCGTTCGGCCATCGCTGCCGCGTGGCGTTCGGCCTGCGGCAGGACCGTCTGAGCTTCCCGACGGAGCTTCGGTACGACACCTTCCGCGCGGTCAGCTCGAAGTCGCAGATTCCCTGGAGCGCATCGATCCGCACCTACGAGGGATATCGCTTCTTCAAGACGGCGACCGAGGAGACCCCCGGCGAGACGGTGCGGCCCGGGCGCTGACTCCTACTTCGCCGCGGGAGGCGGTTGCGTCCCGCCCGGGGCGGCGCCCGTCGGGGCCGCGGCGGGAACCGCCGGCTTCAGGAACGCCTCGTCGACGATCTTCACCTGCGCGGCCTGACTGAGCTGCTGCACCTTCTGCTGGACCGCGGCGGCGTCCTTGGCGCGCCCCATGTCGAGCGCGAGCCGGGCCTTGACGTCGTCGAAGGGGAGCACGCGGGCCGGCTGCTTCTCGGTGATCTTCATGAAGTTCAGGCCCGTGGGGGTGTCGAAGATCGGCGTGATCTGACCGACCGGCGTCGAGAAGCCGAGATCCTCGATCCGCGGGAAGACCGGGTTCGCCGTCTCGCCGCGGTGGAACCAGCCGAGGTCGCCCCCGTTGCCGGCGTTGGGCACCTGGGAGTACTCCTTGGCGATCGCGGCGAAGTCCTCGCCGGCGAGGGCGCGTTTGCGGGCCTCCTCGATCCGCTTGCGCGCGTCGGCCTTGAGGGGCTCGGCGTCGTCCGGCTTGGACAGGACGACCACGATCTGCGCGCGGACCTTCTCGGGCTCGCGGAACATCTCGGGATTCGCGTCGTAGAACTTCTTCACCTCGGCCTCGGGGACCGCGGCGTTGCCGGCGACGGACTTCATGTACTTGCGCGTGATCACGCGCAGCGTCGCCTCGTTGCGGAGATCGGCGTCGGTGAGCTGGGCCTCGGCGAGGAACTTCCGGAACGCCTGCTCGTCCGGAAAGCCCGTCCGGGCGCCCTGGAGCTCCTGCGCGATCTCCTCCTCGCTGGCCTGGATCCCCGTCTTCTCCGCGTCCTGGCGGATGAGCTCGTTGGCGATGAACGCCTCGAGCGCCGCCTGGCGGAGCGCCACCTCGGCATCGGGCTGCACCGCGCGTCCCTGCGCACGCATGCGCATCTTGGTCATCTCGATTTCCTGGAGCAGGCGGCGCGACTTGATCGGCCGGCCGTTCACCTCCGCGATCACGGTGTCGGGAGGCAGTTGCACCGGCTCGGCTTCGGGGGCCCCGCCCGGAGCCGCGTCCCGACCTTCGGCCGCCGGGGCCGGCTCCTTCGCGCCGCCGCAGGCGGCCAGGAAAACGACGAACGCGACGAGAACCGCCGGCGCGGTTCGGGCGAACGAGCGGCGCATGGAACCTCCAGGGATCGAAGTCGATCCGGACGAAGCGCCCATCTTACGAGGAGGACCCCGACCCGTCGAGCCGAACCCGCGACGCTCCGCGGCGGACGACGGCGGCGAGCCGGAGCAGGAGGATCGCCGCGACGACCGCGAGGGAGATCACGAGCCCCTGCCAGACCCCCGCCGGCCCCGACCCGTGACGGAACGCCAGCCAGGCGCCGATCGGAAGCCCGAGCGCCCAGTACCCCACGACGTTGGCGACCGCCGGGAGGTGGACGTCCCCCGCGCCGCGCAGCGCGCCGAAGCAGACCACCTGCGTCCCGTCGAACAGCTGGAACGCCCCCGCCAGGGGGAGCAGCACCGCGGCGAGCGCCACGACCTCGGGATCGGAGGTGTAGAGCCCGGTCAGAAGGCCCGGGAGGAACACGAACAACCCGGCGGGCAGGGTCATCATGGCGGCCCCCGCCGCGACGGCGGTCCACGCGGTGCGCGACCAGGGCAAGGACGCACCGACCAGGTTCCCCACCCGCGTCGCGGTCGCCGCGGCGAGCCCGTTGGGCAACATGAACGACAGGGTCGCGAGGTTCATCGCCACCGCGTGCGCCGCGATCGCGCGCGCGCCGAACACGCCCATCATCAGGCCCGCCGCGTGGAAGGCCCACACCTCGAGGGCGAAGGTGAGCCCGAGCGGAACGCCGATCGCCAGCAGCCGTCCGAGCGGCCGGAGCTCGAACATCCCGGCCGCCCCGGGCCAGTGGTCGCGCAGGATCGGGCGCGCGAGGCGCACGATGGCCGCGAGCATGAACCACTCCCCCGCCGCGCTCGCGAGCGCGCACCCCACGGCGCCGAGTCGGGGCGCCCCCAGGTTCCCGTACATGAGGACCCAGTTCAGGAAGACGTTGACGAGGTTCGCCGCGAGCACGGCGACCGTCGCCTCGCGCATGCGCCCCAGGGCCGCCAGGAACTGCCGGACCACCACGAACCCCATGAGGGCGGGGACCCCGGCGACTCTCGCGAGGGCGTACCCCGCGGCATCGGGGATCAGGGCGTCGGGCTGGCCGAGCAGCCTCAACCCCGGCCCGGCGAACGCGAGCATCGTGGCGATGGGGACCGCGAGCAGCATCCCCATCGCGACGCCACGGCTCAGGCCGAGCCCCACGCCGCGCCGGTCCCCCGCGCCGAACGCCTGGGCGACGACCGGATCCAGGGCCCGCGCCGCCCCGAAGGCGACGATGCTCACCGCGACGTGCCACAGCGCCCCGAGCGCGACCGCCGCCATCGTCTCCGCGCCGAGCCGGCCCGCCATGACGGTGTCGACCGTCGAGAGCGACACGCTCCCGATGTAGGCGACCGAGACCGGCCAGGCGAGGCCGAACAGCCGCTTGAGCTCGACGCGCGTGCCGGTCCAGGGCTCGATGCCGCGGGGGTTCATCCGGACATGGTAGAAGACGGGTCATGACCGACGACGAGCCGCCCCCCGACGAGGTCGAGATCCCGATCGAGGACCACCTCGACCTCCACGCGTTCGCGCCGCGCGACGTGACCGGGGTGGTGGAGTCGTACCTCGAGGCGGCGATCGAGCGGGGTTTCTCCGAGGTGCGCCTCATCCACGGAAAGGGGATCGGGGTGCAACGGGCCGCCGTGCGGCGCCTTCTGGACCGTCATCCGGGCGTGGCGGGGTACCGCGACGACGACGCCCTGCGCGGCGGATGGGGGGCGACGATCGTGATCCTGCGCCGGGAACGTTGACCCGGAGCGGCCGGGAACCCACAATGGCCGCGGAGAAGCGACCATGAGCGATCCCCTGCGCATCACCTGCCCGTGCTGTTCGACCCGGCTCGCGGTCGATCGCGCCAGCGGCGAGATCCTGTCCGAGGAGCGCCCCAAGGCCGACCCCGAAGCCACCTTCGAGCAGGCGATGCAGGCCGTGCGCTCCGGCGGCCAGCGCCGCGAGGACGCCTTCTCCAAGGCCTTCGAGCGGACCAGGAACCTCGACGACGTGCTCTCGAAGAAGTTCGACGAGGCCAAACGCAAGGCCGCGGAAGATTCCACCCCCTGGCGCAACCCGCTCGACAACGAATGACCATTTCCCGCGTGCGGCGCTCCTCGATCCTCGTCGTCTTCCTCCTCGCGGCACTCGTCGCGACCGACGCCTCGGCGGCCCCCGCCAAGAAGAAGCGCGCGAAACCCCGCCGGCCGGTGACCCCGCCGTCGCTCGTCTGGCACGTCGAGACCATGGACGGCCAGGTGATCTCGACGAATCGCGGCGACGAGTCGGTCAATCCCGCGTCGGTCGTCAAGGCCGCGACGACCTTGTGGGCCCTCGAGCGCCTCGGTCCGGATCACCGCTTCGAGACCACCGTGCATGCGCGCGGGACCGTGGACGCCAAGACGCGCACGCTCGTCGGCGATCTCGTCGTGCGCGGCGGCGGCGATCCCGACTTCCAGTCCGAGAACGTCTTCCTCGTGGCCGAGGCGCTCAACGCCCGCGGCATCCGGAAGGTGTCGGGGCGGCTCGTCGTCGACCAACGATTCTGGATCGGTTGGGAGGGAGGCTCCGAGGGGCCGGCCCTCACCGCCGAGCGGCGCGCGTGGATGATGGGTGAACGTCTCCGCCGCGCCCTGGACCCGGCGCGGTGGACGCGGGCGCAACACGCCGCGTGGCGGGCCTTCGCCGCCGCGGAAGGACGCCAGGTCTCCCGGCCGCCGGGGGTGCTCGTGCGCGGCGGCGTGAAGTTCGAGGCCGACGGGTCCGAGTACGCGGGGACGACCGTGGCGATCCACCGGTCCAAGCCGCTCGTCGACACGCTCCGGCGCTTCAACTGTTTCTCGAACAACGACATCGAACGGGTCGGCGGCGAGATCGGCGCCGCGGACGAGCTCGGCGCCGAGCTGAGCGGGCGCCTGGCGGAAGCGGGTGCCGGCGTCCAGCTCTCGACCACCTCGGGTCTGGGCGAGAACCGGCTCACCCCCCGCCAGATGGTCGGGCTCATGCGCGAGCTGCGCTCGACGGCGGGGAACCACGGCCTCGGGGTCGAGGAGATCCTCCCGGTCGCCGGCTGCGACCCCGGTACCGTGACCCGCTTCTTCCCGCGACTGTCCACCGGCAGCAACGCGACCGCGCTCGTGGGAAAGACCGGGACGTTGACGGCGACCGACGGCGGGATCGCCGTGCTCGCGGGGTTCCTCAACACCGGCGAGGGGGAATTCGTGTTCGCCGTCGCGGCGCCGCGTGCCGCAGGGAAGCTGCGGCTCGCCCGGCGCGTCGAGGAGCAGTGGCTGCTCGACCTGCTCGCGCGCCACGGCGGCGCGCGTCCGCGGACCTGCGCCGGCCCCCTCGCGGGCCCCGCCGACGGCGCGGCGATCGTCGAGGGGCCGCAAGCGCAGTCGACGGCCGGTGCCGGAGCGGCGTCGCAGCACTGAGCCGTCGATCCGATTGACATCCCCACTCCGGATGCAACAATGCGGCCCGAGGTTGAGGGGAAAGGAGTCTCTGAAGATGCGGATCTGGAAGTACGCGGTGGTCTTCGCTCTCGCGGCGCTCTCGTGCGGAGCCGCGCTGGCCCAGTCCCCGGT
>DASVAW010000147.1 GCA_036376135.1 Candidatus Polarisedimenticolaceae bacterium
GAGGCGCCGTACGACCTCGTGAAGACGATGCGGGCGTCGGTGCTCGTGCTGGGGCCGCTCGTCGCGCGTCACGGGCGCGCGCGAGTCTCCCTTCCCGGAGGGTGCGCGATCGGCGAGCGGCCGATCAACCTCCACCTCGACGGCCTGGCGAAGATGGGGGCCGAGATCACCCTCGAGCACGGCTACGTCGAGGCGAAGGCGGCGCGCCTGCGCGGCGCGACGATCCCGTTCCCCATCAAGACCGTCACGGGGACCGAGAACCTGATGATGGCGGCGGCGCTCGCCTCCGGCACCACCCATCTGCGGAACTGCGCGCGCGAGCCGGAGATCGTGGACCTCGCTGAGCTGCTCGTCGCGATGGGGGCGAAGATCCACGGCGCGGGAACGGACGACATCGTGATCGAAGGGGTGGACGCCCTGACGGGGGCCGCGCACCGCGTGATCCCCGATCGCATCGAGACGGGTACCTACCTCGCCGCGGCCGCGGCGGTGGGGGACGGCGTCGAGGTCGCCGCCTGTCGCCCCGACCACCTCGGCGCCGTCCTCGAGCAGCTCCGGGAGGTGGGCGTGAAGCTGCGCATCGAGGGGACCTCGATCCACGTCGACCCGTCGGGGGATCTCGTCGGGCGCGATCTGAACACGCAGCCCTACCCGGGGTTCCCCACCGACATGCAGGCGCAGTACATGGCGCTCGCGACGCAGGCGAGGGGACCCTCGGTGATCGCCGAGACGATCTTCGAGCGGCGATTCATGCACGTCGGCGAGCTGCAGCGCATGGGAGCCGACATCCGGATCGTCGGACGCACGGCGGTCGTCGTGGGCCCCAGCCGGCTCACCGGCGCGCAGGTCATGGCGACGGATCTGCGGGCGTCGGCCTCGCTCGTGATCGCGGGGCTCGCCTCCGAGGGGATCACCGTCGTCGACCGGGTCTACCACCTCGATCGCGGGTACGAGCCGATGGAGGCCAAGCTGCGCGCCCTCGGCGCGGACGTGGAGAGGGTGCGATGAGCTGCCTGTTCTGCCGCATCGTGGCCGGCGAGATCCCCGCGGCGATCGTCCACCGCGACGACGACGTCGTCGCGTTCCGCGACATCGCCCCGAAGGCGCCGACGCACATCCTGTTCGTCCCGACCCGGCACTTCGCGTCGCTGGCCGAGGCGCACGACGCCGACGCGGGCCTTCTCGGAACGCTCCTCCTGCGCGTCCGCGACGTCGCCCGGGCCGAGGGGCTCGAGGGCAGCGGGTACCGCGTGGTGACCAACGTCGGCGAACACGCGGGTCAAAGCGTCTTCCACCTCCACGTCCACCTGCTCGGCGGGCGCGATTTCTCCTGGCCTCCCGGCTAGCGATCGAGGTTCCGATGGCTTCCCGCTCCGCAGGTTTCCTCCTGCACCCGACCTCCCTGCCGGGACCGTTCGGCATCGGCGACCTGGGGCCGGCGGCCGACCGGATGCTCGACTGGGCCGCCTCGGCGGGTTTCCGCGTGTGGCAGACGCTGCCGCTCGGCCCCACCGGCCTCGGCGACGCGCCGTACGCGTGCCTGTCCGCCTTCGCGGGGAATCCGCGGCTGATCTCCCTCGAGCGCCTGGTCGAGGACGGGTTGCTCGACGCCGCCTCGGTGGACGCGTCGCGCGGACCCGAGGGGGCCGCCCTCCACCACGCGGCGGCCGCGAGGAAGGACCCGCTCCTGCACGCGTCGTGGGAAGCGTTCCGGCGCGGCGCCGCCCCCCACCTGCGCGGCGAGTTCGATGCGTTCGTCGGGGCCGAGGCCCAGGACCACTGGCTGGACGACTGGTGCCTGTTCGCCGCGCTCAAGCGCGAGAACGGCGACCGGGCCTGGCTCGAGTGGGACGCTCCGATCCGCCGCCACGATCCCGCCGCGGTCGACGCGGCCCGGCGGCGCCTGTCGGGCGACATCGACGTCCAGCGCTGGCTGCAGTTCCTCTTCTTCCGGCAGTGGGATCACATCCGCGGCGAGGCGAACCGGCGCGGGATCCGGGTGATGGGCGACCTGCCGATCTACCTCGCCCTGGACAGCGTGGACGTCTGGGCGCGCCAGGACCTCTTCAGGCTCGACGAGGAGGGGAGGCCCACCGTCGTCTCCGGGGTTCCTCCCGACTACTTCAGCGCCACGGGACAGTTGTGGGGGAATCCGATCTACCGCTGGGATCTCATGGAGCGGGACGGGTTCTCGTGGTGGATCCACCGGATGCGCCAGAACGCGCGTCTCGCCGATCTCGTCCGCATCGACCACTTCCGCGGCTTCGCGGCGTTCTGGGAGGTCCCGGCGGGGTCGGACACGGCGATCCCGGGGTACTGGGTTCCGGCGCCGGGGCACGCCCTGTTCTCCGCGATCCGCGGTGCGCTCGGGGACTTCCCGATCGTCGCGGAGGACCTCGGCCTGATCACGCCGGACGTGCACGCGCTGCGGGACGCCTTCGGCTTTCCGGGGATGAGGGTCCTCCAGTTCGGCTTCGACGCGATCGACGGGATCCACCTCCCGCACCACTGGACGCCGGCGACGGTCGCCTACACGGGAACACACGACAACAACACCATGCGCGGATGGTTCGAAGCCGCCGACCCCGAGCACCGTGCCCGTGCCCTGGACTACACCGGCGGCGACGAACGCTCGATCGTCGAGGCGTTCGTCCGCGTGGTCTACGCGTCGGTCGCGTCGCTCGTGGTGATTCCCGCGCAGGACGCGTTCGACCTGGGAGCCGAGGCCCGGATGAACGTCCCCGGGAAGATGTCCGGCAACTGGCAGTGGCGCGCGACGTCCGACCTCTTCCGCGACGACCGGGCGAGCCGGCTCCGTCGCCTCAGCGAACTCACGGGGCGGCTGCGCTAGGTCTTCTTCCGTTTCCGCGACGCCCGCAGGCTTAGCTTGAGATGCCTCACGGCCTTCTCGGGGGTGACGACCGCCGCGCTGTACTGCTGCCGGAGCGCGTGCAGGTGCCCCATCGTGAAGAGGTAGAGGTCGGTCGCGGAGAAGCCCGGGAAGTCGGCGAGGATGCCGCTGTCGCGGATGTGGCGGATCATCGGCCGGTAGACGGTGTCGCGCCACGACGCGACGGCTTCGTCCCACGAGACCGGACGGCCCCACTCGATCCCCTTGTACCAGCGGTGCACCGAGATGTGCTCGAGGAGCCGCTCGTAGCCGTTGGCGGCGGTGGACTCGAACTCCTCGGGCTCCTCGGGCCTGAGGCCCGTGGCCTCGAGGAAGTCGGCGAGCCCGCTCTTGAGGACGATGTCCTCGATCGAGTCGTCCGCGCCGAACGGCACGGGGGTGAGGAACTCCTTCACGCGCGCTTCGATCGTCGCCTGCTCGAGCTGCTTGGCGACCGAGACCCGATGGTGCCCGTCCACGACGAAATAGGCCTCGCCGACCTGGTAGAGCTCGACCGAGGGGAATCCGACCGGTCCCTCGGCGAGTTGCTCGACCCCCTTCCAGCGCTCGCGCAGCGACTCGTCGCGGGGGAGGAAGGCGCGGTTGAACTCCCGTTCCCGGCCGAGCGTCCCGACGATCTTCTCGACCGGGACCTCGCGGATCCCGCGGTCCACGACGTGGCGCAGGCGCAGCTTGTCCCGGACCTCCTCGAACGGCAGGAGATCGACCGGCTTGCCGAAGAGAAGCCGCAGCAGGTCGGACATGAAGGCCGCGCGACGGGCGGCGTCGAAAAGGGCCACGGCGGGATGATAGCTGCCCTTTGTCACGGTCGCGCGAGGGGGCGTCGCCGTAGAATTCCGGACATCGCTCCCGGAGGTCTCCATGCGTCTCGGAATCGTCTTCGCGGCGGGACTCGCCCTCGCGCCGATCCTCCCCGCACGCGCGGCGGGTTCGCTGTTTCAGGGGGAGTACTTCCCCATCTCGACGGAATCCTCTCCCTACGTCGCCGACTTCGACGGGGACTCGGCCCCCGACCTCGCGTTCGCCGTGAGCGCCCAGGCGGTCCCCATCCTGCGCACGAAGGCCGATCGCGCCGTCGAGTCGTGGGGACAGACGCATCGTGGACGGCGTTGGCTGATCGGCGCCGGGGACTTCGACGGGAACGGACGTGGAGACCTGGCGTTTCTCGGCGACGGGGCGCTCGAGCTGCGTTCGGGACGTGGGGACGGCACCTTCGAAGACGGGCGCCTGCTGGCGTTTCCGGAGCCTGCGTACTACTGGACCCTCGGACGCTCCGGGGACGTCGACGCCGACGGCCGAGTCGACCTCGTGTTCGCCGGTGAGGCGGTGGACGCCATCCACATCGCGTTCGGGGGAGACTCCGGGTTCTCCGAGATCGTCACGTTGTCCGGGGTCGAGACGAATTCGGGGTATCTCGTCGCCGACCTGACGGGCGGGGGACGAGCTTCGATCGTGGTGAGGCGATTCGGGGCGGTCGATGTCTACGAGTTCGCCGCCGGGCGCGAGGTCGGCCCTCCAACGTCCACGCCGATGACGGGCGACTCGCAGCTCCGTGCGCTCGTGGATCTGAACGGAGACGGCCGGCGCGACCTCCTCCTGGAGGTCACCTCCGTGCCGCCGTCCCGGCTGATGGTGGCTCGAGGGATGGCCGGCGCGTCATTCGACGAGCCGGAGGATCTCGCCGGGCCGCAGGGGGCCGGGTGCCTTCCGATCACGGGAGACTGGGACCTCGACGGCGACGTGGATCTGGGATGCCAGGGGGACGCGGACGAGGTCGCGTTCCTTGCCAACGACGGTCGAGGCGAATTCACGACGTGGCGGTCGTACGCGCTGCCCGAGGGGTCCTACGGGTTCATGGACGTCCCGGGCTGGCCGGAAGCGCCGATCCTCCTCGGCCAGGTGCTCAATGCATCCGGAGTGAACCACGGCGTGGTCGTGCACCCGGCCGCTCCCGCCGGTCGGAGCGCGGTTCCCGTCGGGATGGTGGCGCCGTTCGCGGGTTTCCCGGAGCGCGGCCACTTCTTCGTCGAGGACATCGACGAGGACGGCGACCGCGACTGGATCGCGTTCGAGAATGCTCCGTTCTTCCTCCGTAACGACGGGGGCGGGGGACCCGCCGGTCCACCCGAGCCGCTGCCCACGGAGGGGTTCCGTGGAACCGTCGGCGATTTCGACGGCGACGGTCGGGTGGACCTCCTCCGTCCCGCGACGGACGGCTCCCCTCGAATCCTGTTCGAGAAGGGCAACGGCGACGCGACGTTCCGGTCGCCGGTCGAGGCGTTCGTCGTTCCGCAGGGGTGGTACGGCACGCCGGTTCCTCTCGACGCCGACGAGGACGGACGCCTCGATGTCGTGGAGACCAGTCTCTATGGCGGGCTCAACGTGTGGCGGGGGCGCGGCGACGGGACGTTCGACGGCCCGATCGTGGCGTATCCGCCTCCTGCACCGATCGACGGCAATGTCGTCGCCGGGGACTTCGACGGGGACGGGGACCGCGATCTCGCGGGCAGCTCCGCGTTCCTGGGAATCGTGCTGATGCTCCGGCGCGACGACGGGACCTACGCGCCGCCCGAGTCGATTCGCGACACGGCGTACTTCTCGTTGGGAGTCGCCTCGGGGGACTTCGACGGGGACGGCGACGACGATCTCGCCCGCTTCTCCGCGAGGAGCTTCGGCGGGTCCGTCGACCTCGAGGTCCTCGTCGCCGACGGTCATGGAGGATTCGAAGTGGGCGGCAGGTTGTCGACCGGGGCGGTGGGTTATCGCATCTCCTCGGCGGACACCGACTCCGACGGCCGCGACGAAATCGTCTTCGGCTCGTTCGGAATGACCGCGGTCGTGTCCTTCGACGGCGGGCCGGGGCCGTGGCCGGTGCGGAGGTTCCCCGCACCGGGCGAGCACGTGCTCGCCGACCTCGACGGCGACGGCCGTCCGGATCTGTCGTCGTTGGGTTTCCTCCAGTACATGCCGTGGGAACGGCCGGACGCGATGGGGATCTTCGCGTTGCTCAACCTCTCTTCCCCCCCCAACGCTCCCCCCGTCGCCTCGGCCGGCGGCGACCAGCTCCTCGAGTGCACCTCGTTCTCGGGCGCGACGGCGA
>DASVAW010000148.1 GCA_036376135.1 Candidatus Polarisedimenticolaceae bacterium
AGTAAAAGGGGCCTGACCCCTATTTCCACCTGACCCCTATTTCGACAACGGGATGGTCGAACGCGCGGGCTTGAGCGCCTTGCAGAGGGCGTCGACGCACGCGCCGTCGAACTGTTCGCCCCGATGCTCGCGCAGGAGCCCCTGCGCGCGCTCGCCGGACATCTTCGCCCGCACCATGGACGTCGTCATGGCGTCGTACGACTCGGCGACGGCGAGGATGCGCGCCGCGAGCGGGATGTCGTCGCCGCGGCGCCCGTGGTACCCCTGACCGTCGACGCGCTCGTGGTGGTAGAGGATCGCCTCCGCCACGCTCTCGTCGTCGTCGAGGGCACGCAGGATCTTCGCGCCGCGGTCGGCATGGGTCCGCAGGAGCCGGATCTGGCGCTCCTCGAGAGGGCCGGTCTGACGGAGCATCTCGACCGGAAGCGCCACCTTGCCGATGTCGTGCAGCATCGCGGCCCGCAGGAGCGGCGTCGCGGCGGAGTCGGGTAGGCCCAGCTCGTCGGCGATCATCGCGGAGAACGAGGTCACGCGCTCGGCGTGGCCGGGCTCGAAGCCGTCGCGACGGTCGGCGAAATCCGCGACGCGCGCCGCCACCTCGAGGTAGGGCGCGGGAGGTTTCTCGAAGCGCGGGACCCGCGTCCGCATCGCCGCGGTGAATCGGTGGACCGCCGCCTTCCAGCCTTGCGCCGGCGCCTCGCTCCCATCGGGGGCTTCCCGCAGCACCACGCGACGGACCCGCACCAGCGCATCCACGCGGCCGAGGAACTCCTCCGCCATGAACGGGCTCTGGAGGCGGTCGACCAGTCGGTCGTCCAGCTCGATCTCACGCCAAGGATCGACGTCGTGTTGCACGAACAGCAGCGGTGCGGGGAATCCGCGCGCCGTGCGGCCGGGGACGCGGAGCACGTCGTCGGGGGACTCGACCGCGACCACGATAAGGTCGGGAGCCGCTTCCCTTTCCCGCTCGCGCCAGACGGCGGTGTCGCGGACCGGGACCACGCGGTGGCCGTCCTGGCGCAACAACGCCACGAGGCCCCCGGCCCGATCGCGGTTCCCGCCCACCAGCAAGACGTCGGCCAAGGGTGTCCTCCGCCGCCAATATAGGCGGCGGGGATCGCTTGTCACGTCTCTCGCGATTCTCCGCGCCGGAGGAGTCCCGCCTGGACCAGCCCGACGATCAACCAACCGCCGAGTCCGTCGACGAGCGTTGCAAGAAGGTAATCGGACGGGTAGTTGAACCAGGCCCACTGCGCCCCGGGGCCCAGCGCCCAGGCGAACAGGCCGAGCGCGAGGACGAAGGCGGCCCGGCCGAGATAGGACGCGGGCCCGACGCGCGACAACGCCCATCCCGAGAATCCCGCCGCGGCGAGGGCGAACGCGAGCCCCCGTGCGAGCGGCCAGAACATCCGGTTCGGCGTCGTCCCCTGCGGGTCGAAGACGAGCACCCCGACCGGGCCACGGCGCAGCTTCTCCTCGCGTGCGCGCACCGCCGCCGCCTTCTCTTCGGCGGACATGCCGCGCAGGTCGGGAAGCCCCGGGAAGACGTAAACCCCCGCGCCGAGTCCGCGGTCCTTGAGATCGGCGGCAACCCGATCCTCGTTCGGCAGCGTTCGGAAGGCGCCGCTCGTCAGCGGGACGAGCGTCCAGGTCACGAACCCCCACACGAACAGCGCGATGCCCCCCGCGACCCCCGCGGTCCAGAGTCTCCGACGAGCGCTCACTCGCGACCCTCCCGCGCCCAGCCGAGCCAGGCCTGCCGACTCCCCGTCAGCAACGCCGTGCCCACCGCGGCGTAGATCCAGCCGACGATCCCCCAGGAAATCCCGGAGTGCCGCAACGTCCATCCCAGGGCCATCATCCCCGCCACGAGCATCCACGCGGCGCCGCTGAAGGCCTCGGTCAGCGGCCGCACCCGGTCCGACGCGGCGATACGTCGCGCGTTCGCCGCCGCGCGCGGCGCGAGGAGGAAATGCCCCTTCGCGATACCCACCGCGACGGCCGCCGCCCACGACGGCCACCGCCATCCGCCGCCGTGCAGCACGAGCCAGCGCGTGCCCGCGAGGCCGAGGCCGAGCCCCACGCCGCTCCACACGATCGCGCCGAACAGCAGTCGATGGCGTCGGGACACGGACAACACGCGGGGTCCCTCCGGGAGCGGGTCAGGATAGCGCGGCGTCCACCCAGTCCAGCATCGCCGCAGCCGCCCAGAGGCGCGGATGCCCCGATTGCCAGTACCCGCAGTGCCCGCCCCCGCGGGGATGTGCGAAGCGCGCGAGGGGGGAACGGTTCCGGAACGGCTCGAGCGTCGCGACGTCGACGAAGGGGTCGTTCTCGGCCGAAAGGATCAGCGTCGGCCGCCGGATCCCCGGGAGGAGCGGGCCGGCGCTCGCGGCGGCGTAATACGCCGAGGCGGAGTCGTACCCCGCATCGGGGGCGGTGAACCCGTCGTCGAAGCGACGCAACGTCCGAATCCGCCACGGCCAGGCCGACGGCCCCGCGACCGGTCGAAGGCGCCGCAGCCGCCCGACCTGCACGCACAGGAGCACGACGAAATGGAGGTGGTAGATCGCGTTTCCGGGGCGCTCCAGCGCGCGAAGGCACCCCTCGAGGTCGAGTGGCGGGTTGATCCCCACGACCGCGTCGGCGACGCATGCGTCGCCCGAGGTCGCCGCGTAGCGGGCGACGAGGTTCCCTCCGAGGGAGAAGCCGGCGGCGACGAACGGCCTCGGGAACCCCTCCCGGTCGAGGGCCGCGAGCACGCCCCCGGCGTCGTCTCCCTGCCCCGCGTTGCACAGCGTCGCGGATAGCCGCCCCGTCCCGCCGCACGTCCGGAGGTTCATCCGGACCGTCGTCCAGCCCCGACCGAGGGCGTGTCGCGCGGTGCGGACGATGTAGGGCGCGTCGGCGCTTCCGCCGAGGCCGTGGATCAGGAGGAGCGTCCCGGTCGTCCGCCCCGGGGAGCGGTCGACCGCGCAGCGCACCGTCGCGTTGGGCGCGACGGGGACGTCGAGCGTCTCCCGCCTCCCCTCGAGGGGTCGCGCGGCGACCACGGACGGAACGATCGTCTGCAGGTGGCGTCCGGGAAGCCAGAGAGGCGGCCGGTAGGCCTGAAGCGCGTCGCTCACGCGCTCCTGCGCACGACCAGCAGGGTGATGTCGTCGCCGGGAGGGGCGCCCGCGCCGAACGTCCCGACCTCCTGATCGATCCGCTTGAGGATCTCCGCGGCCGAGAGCGTCGCGGCCTCGCGCGCCACCTCCGCGAGCCGCGCCTCGCCGAACTCCTCGCCGGACGGGCTCGTGGTCTCGGTCACGCCGTCGCTGTACAGGACGACGACGTCCCCCGGCTCGAGCTCGCAGGTGCGGGACTCGAAGGTTCCGTCGGCATCGAACCCGAGGATGCCGCCGCCGCCCCGAAGCGACTCGACGGCGCCCGTCGCGCGGAGCAGCAGAGGCGGGTTGTGTCCGGCGTTGCAGTAGGTGAGGGTGCCGGTCGCCGGATCGAGCGCGGCGAAGAAGAGGGTCACGAACCGGTTCGCGGGGAAGTTGGCGCAGACCACCCGGTTGAGCGCGCGGATGAGCTTCGACGGGTCGCCGTGCATCTCCGCGAGCACCTGGACGCCTCCCTTGAGGCTCGTCATGAGCAGCGCCGCGGGCATCCCCTTCCCGGAGACGTCGCCCAGGAGCAACGCGAACTGGCCGCCCGGATAACGGAAGAAATCGTAGTAGTCGCCGCCGACCGTGCGCGACGGCACGTTGCGGCCCGCGATGTCGAAACCGGGGACGTCGGGAACCGCCTGCGGGAGCAGACGCTGCTGGATGCGCGCCGCCTGCTCCAGGTCGCGCGCCATCAGGCGCTCGGCGACCTCGATCTGCTTCAGGCGCTCCTGCTCGATGCGAATCGCGGCGATGTTCGCGAGCACGGTGAGCAGCTCGAGGTCGGCCGGGGTGAACTCCTGGGTGAACGAACGGGAGTCGACGTGGATGAGGCCGAGCACGCGCTCCCGGGTCTGGAGCGGGACCGCCATCATCGTGCGGATGTGCTGGCCGATGATGCTCTGCTGATTGCGGAACATCTCGTCCGCCTTCGCGTCGCGGACGAGGATCGAGGTCCGGTCGTGCAGGACCTTGTCCCGGACCGTCGTGCTGATCCGGAAGGCGTCGCCACGGACGGCGCGAACGACGAGCTCCTCCCCCTCGAGGCTCATGACGACCCCGCGGTCGGCGCCGACGGCGTCGATCGAGAGATCGAGGATCAGCTGGAACAGGTCGGGAAGGGGACGCTGCCCGGGGAGCTCCTGGCAGGCGCGCACGATCGCCGCGACGGCGGGGTTTTCGATCGGAAGCCGACGGGAGGGGAGCGCCGGTCCGCTGCGCGTCCCCGGACGGGTCACCTCCCCGGAGAGGATCCCGTCGAGGCGGGTCATCACCGTCGCGGAGAGCGGCGCCGACTCTTCCTCACCGGGAACGAAGACCACCGCCCCGGAGGAGGACTCGGTCGGCACCGGACCTCCCTCGACCAGGAAGACGATCTTCCCCGCGCTCAGGCGGTCCCCCGAGCGGAGGCGATGGCGCCCGGCAAGGCGGTTCCCGTTGACGAGCGTGGGGTTCTTGGGCTTCAGGTCCTCGACGAACCAGGCATCCCCTTCCCTGGCGAACACGAGATGCCACCGGGACAGGCTCCCGTCCTCGGGGAACGAGAGCTCGTTGTCCTGGGTCGAACGCCCCACACGCACGCGTTCCCCGCTCAGGGGGAATCGTTGACTGGTACCGTCCGGACGGAGCACGAGGAGTTGAGGTGTCATCAGGGATCCCCGGGATACGGTTCGCTAGAATAACACCGTGACGTCGTTACGCCTTTTCGTTCGGCTCTCGGGAGCGATCCTCGCGACCGCCGTCTGCGCCGCCGTCCCCGGCGCCGTCCGGCTGCTCACCTTCGGCGCGATGCGCCCCGCGTCGCGCGTGGGGGCCTGGAGTTGCTGGGTCTGGGGACGCTGCATGCGCGTGATCCTCGGGATCCGCGTGCGGGTCGAGGGGACGCCGCCGCACGGACTGTTCCTGCTCGCTTCGAACCACCTGTCGTATCTCGACATCATGATCCTGGGCTCGCTCGCGCCGAGCCTGTTCGTGGCGAAGCGCGAGATCCGGTCGTGGCCGATGTTCGGCTGGATGTCGCGCGGCGCGGGAACCCTGTTCGTCGACCGGGATCGCCCGAAGGACGTCGTTCGGGTCGCCGGCGAGATGGTCGAGCGGCTCGAAGCGGGACTGTCGCTCACGCTGTTCCCGGAAGGGAAGAGCACCCGGGGGATCGAGGTGCACCCGTTCATGCCGTCGCTGCTCGAGGCGGCCGCGCGGACGGGGGTCCCGTGCCACGCGGTGACCCTCCGCTACGACGCTCCGGATTTCGAGGACCTCCCTCCCGCGGTCACCGTCTGCTGGTACGACCGCGCGCCGTTCGTCCCGCACATCACCCGGCTGATGCGCCTTTCGGGGGTCACCGCGACCGTGCACTTCAACGGGCCGGCGCTGCGCTCGGACGACCGGAAGGAGCTCGCCCGGAAGCTGCGCGACCGGGTGGCGGCGGCGTTCCAGCCGGTGCGACAGACGGTCGGAGACGAGGCATGAGCCACGACGGCGGAGCACGCGCCCCCTCCGCGCCCGCGTCCCCGTGGTCGTTCGGGCTCGGGAGCGTCTTCGGCATTCCGATCCGCGTCCATGCGACCTTCCTGCTCATCATCGCGTTCGTCGCCTGGTCGGCGTCGGCCGCGGGGCAGAGCATCCCGGGGAACCTCCTGCTCGTGCTCCTCCTGTTCGTCTGCGTCGTCCTGCACGAGCTCGGCCACGCGCTGATGGCGCGGCGCTTCGGGGTCCGGACGCAGGAGATCGTGCTCTACCCGATCGGGGGGATCGCGCGTCTCGAGAACATCCCCGGCGGGCGCGCCGAGATCCTGATCGCCCTCGCGGGGCCGGCGGTGAATCTCGTCCTGTTCCTCGCGATGGTCGCGCTGTTCGGGGCGACGCTCCCCGCGGGGTTCGCGGAAGGTCAGACGATCTCTCCTGGAGCGTCGCTGCTGGGGAACCTCGCCCTCGCCAACCTGTGGCTGTTCCTGTTCAACCTGATCCCGGCCTTCCCGATGGACGGCGGGCGGGTGCTCCGGGCGGCGCTTTCCCTTCGCCTGGGCGAATCGCGCGCGACGCGGGCCGCCGCCGGCGTGGCGCAGGTGGTCGCCCTCGGGTTCGGAGGCGTCGGCCTATTCACGGGGAATCCGATCCTGCTCTTCATCGCCCTGTTCGTGTTCCTGGGCGCGACCCAGGAGGCGGCGTTCGTCGAGCGCAAGGCCGCGGTCGCCGGGCATCGCGCCCGCGAGGCGATGATCACGCGCTTCGAGACGCTCGTCCCCCAGGACACCCTCGGACGCGCGGCGGAAGTGCTGCTCGCATCGCATCAGCAGGACTTCCCGGTCCTCGACGCGTGGGCGCGCGTCGCGGGAGTGCTCCCGCGCTCGACGCTCCTGAAGGCGCTCGCGCGCGAGGGGAAGGACGCCGCGGTGCTCGACGTGATGCACCGCGAGCCGGCGATGGTCGAGCCGTCGGACTCGCTCGACCACGTCCTCGCGGCGCTTCAGGCGAGCCCGGGCGACCCCGTCCTCGTCCTCGACCAGGGGCGGCTCGTGGGGATGATCACCCTCGACAACCTCGCGGAGTTCATCGAGGTGGCGCGGGCGGAGGCGCCGAAGGCCGGCTGACCGCAAGGCGCCAGAGGGCGTACAGCGGGAATCCCGCGGAGAGCATGGCGAGACCGATCGCCGCGCGCTTCGGGTCCTGCGCGGTCAGGCTCGCGGTGACGACCGCACCGACGGCGAAGACCACGTACGGCGCCGCGACCGCGGGCCCTTCCGGCGCCGTCCCCCCGGTTCCCCGCCGCCGGAGGCGCAGGAGCGCGAACGCCGTCGTCCCGTAGAAGATCCACACCGCGAACGTGAAGTACCCGACGAGGTCGCGGAAGGGAGCGGCGAAGACGTAGAGGACGATCGCCGAGGCAACGACCGAAGTGGCCCGCGCCGGCGTCCCGAAACGGGGGTGCAGCCCGCCGAACCAGGCGGGGAACGCCTCGCCGTGCGCCATCGCGTACCCCAGGCGCGAGGTCGTGAACACCGCCGCCTGGATCGCCCCGAACGTCGACAGGGCGACGAGCGCGCCGACGAACGAGCCCGCGCGCGGGCCGAGGCCCGCCTCCACCGCCTCGGCCACCGGGCGGGACGACGCGGCCGCCAGCCCCGCGGGGAGCAGGCGCAACGTCGCGACCTGGACGAGAACGTACACGGCCGCGAGGACCGCGACCCCCAGGACGATCGCGCGGGCGAGCCCCCGTCCCGGATCCCGCACCTCCCCCGCGACGAGCGTGACGTCCGACCAGCCGTCGTAGGTCCACAACACGAGAAGCATCGCCCCGAAGACCGCCGCGGCGTCGAGCGGGAGATCCGCCGCCGGCGGCGGGGGCGCCGGGGCGCGAAGCCAGGCCGCCGCGCACAAGGCGGCGAGGGCGGCGACCTTGGCCGCGGTGAGCGACTTCTGGACCGCCGGACCGGTCCGCAGCCCCGCGACGTTGACGAGCGCCGCCAGCACCACGGCTCCCGCCGCGAGCCACGGCGAAGGGGCAAGGCCGAAAAGCGGCCCCGCGTACGCCGCGAAGACGAGCGCGATCGCCGCGATCGAGGCGGGGTAGGTGATCGCGAGCGCCGTCCAGCCGCCGACGAAGGCGAGCGCCGGGCCGAACGCCTCGCGGTAGAAGACGAAGAACCCTCCGGAGAACGGGAGCCTCCGGGCGCATTCGGCGTAGGTCGTCGCCCCCGCGAGGCAGACCACACCCCCCGTCAGCCACAGCAGCGCGGCGGCGCCGGGTGAGGCGACCGCCCCGGCGACGGTCGCCGGGGCGACGAAGATGCCGGAGCCGAGGATGATGCCGACGAACAGCGCGGCGGCGTCGGCGACGCCGAGGTGCCGCTTCACGCTACTCGAGGTAGGTGTAGCGGGAGAGGCGGGAGCGGAAGCTGTCGAGGAACGCGCGGGCCTCGTCCTCGCTCATCTGCCCGGCGTTGATACGCTCGCGGGCGGAGCTCTCGACCATCTCGAGCATCTCCTCCCCGTCGTAGCCGAAGCAGGCGAGGGTCTCCCCCGCCGTCTCGCCGCGGCGCACGTCGCGTACGACCGCCTTCCCGCGCGGGTCGAGGATCACCTCGGCCTCGTGGACGCGCCCGAAGAGGTTGTGCATGTCCCCCATCGTGTCCTGGTAGGCGCCGACGAGCACGAACGCGAGGTAATAGGGCTCGCCGGGGCGAAGGTCGTGGACCTCGAGCGCTTCCTTGATGTCCTTCAGGTCGACGAACTTCTCCACCTCGCCGTCGGAGTCGCAGGTGATGTCGGCGATCGTCGCCTTGCGGGAGGGCATCTCGTTGAGGCGGTGGACCGGGATCGCGGGGAAGAGCTGGTCGAGCGCCCAGTGGTCGGGGAGCGACTGGAAGACGGAGAAGTTGCAGATGTACTTGTCGTGCAGCTTCCCCTCGATCTCCTGGAACTCGTCGGCGACGAACTTCGCGGTCTTGGAGAATCGCACCGCCTTCGCGGCGATCTCCCAGAAGAGCATCTCCCCCTTCGCCCGCTCGTCGAGCGCGAGCATGCCGAGGTTGAACAGGGAGTACATCTGGTCCCGGTACTCGATCGCGTCGTGGTAGAACTCCCGGTAGTTCTTCACGGAGATC
Source organism: Candidatus Polarisedimenticolaceae bacterium (assembly GCA_036376135.1). Lineage (NCBI taxonomy): Bacteria > Pseudomonadati > Acidobacteriota > Candidatus Polarisedimenticolia > Candidatus Polarisedimenticolales > Candidatus Polarisedimenticolaceae > Candidatus Polarisedimenticolaceae bacterium. Next base: position 8,759 of record DASVAW010000148.1, read on the forward strand.
TTGCGGGCGATCTCCGCGAGGTCCTGCACGACCTGGGCCTCGCGGCCGCTGAGGGTCGGCGGGTCGGGCTCGAGGCCGCGCACGGTGCCCCGCACGTCGGTGATGAGCATCGCGTGATAGGCCACGAGCATGCGCCCCGACTCGCTGACGATCCGCGGGGCGGGCACGTGCTCCTGCTCGCAGACCTCCTGGATCCCGAAGACGATGTCGTTCGCGTACTCCTGCACGGTGTAGTTGACCGACGCGTCGGAGGAGGTCTTGGAACCGTCGTAGTCGATGCCGAGCCCGCCGCCCACGTCGAGGTACGAGACGTCCACGCCGAGCTTGCGCACCTTCGCGTAGATACGCGCCGCCTCGCGGACCGCGTTCTTCACCTTCCGGATGTCGGTGATCTGGCTCCCGATGTGGAAGTGCAGGAGCGCGACGCGTTTCCCCAGCCCCGCGGCCTGGAAACGCTCGACCGCGCGCAGGAGCTGGAGCGTCGTCAGGCCGAACTTCGAGGCGAACCCTCCCGACTTCTCCCACAGGCCGGAGCCTTTGGACTGCAGCCGGATCCGGATCCCGATCTTCGGCAGGAACTCCTGCTTCGCCGCGATGTCGAGGATCTGGTCGATCTCGAACGGCTTTTCGACCACGACCACGACCTGCTTGCCGAGCCGGCAGGCGTCGGAGGCGGCCTCGAGGTACTCCTGGTCCTTGAAGCCGTTGCAGATCACGAGCGATTCGGGAGGGGTCGGAAGGGCCGTCGCGCCGAGAAGCTCCGGACGGGAACCCGCCTCGAGGCCGATCCCGTATTTCCAGCCGCTCTGGACGAGCCCCTCGACGACCGACTTCTGCTGGTTGACCTTGATCGGGAAGACCGGGAGGTACCGCTCGCCGTAGCTGTATTCGCGGATCGCGTTGGAGAAGGCCTGCGCGAGCTCGTTGACCTGGCCCTCGAGCAGCTGCGGGAAACGCAGCAGCAGCGGCGTCTTGAAGCCGCGCTTGACGAGGTCCTCGACGACGCGGAAGACGTCCACGGCGCGGGCCGGGTCGCGTTGCGGAGTGACCAGCAGGTGGCCGTCCTCGCCCACGGCGAGATAGCCGTTGCCCCACCCGTCGAGCCCGTAGATATTGAGGGCGTCGTCAATGGTGAAACGCTCGGTCGCCGAAACGTTCATCCCTTGTGCACTCCGCGCCGGGACCCGCTTCGCGTTCGTGCTCGCGACCGGACGCCGCGCCGGATTATAGAGCCGTGTCCCCCCACCGCAATAGCGCAACTCCAATCCCGGCGCGGGTTTCGCCGCGCCTCGCCGCCGTCGCGTCGCTCGTCCCCGAAGCGAGCCGCGTCGCGGACGTGGGCTGCGACCACGGCGAGCTCGCGCGCGAGCTGCTCCGGAGCGCTCGCGCCAGCTTCGTCGTCGCCTCGGACGTGGTGAGAACCGCACGGGCCGCGGGCGGAGAGGTCGACTGGCGCGTGGGCGACGGCCTCTCGCCGCTGACCCCCGGCGATCGCCTCGACGTCGTCGTTCTGGCGGGAATGGGCGCCGCGACCCTCCTGCGCATCCTCGACCGGCGCCGGCTGGACGAGCTCGGCGTCCGCCGCTTGGTCGTCCAGCCGCAGACCGAGCCCCACCGCGTGCGGGCCACGATGCTCGAGCGCGGCTTCGCGGTGGTCGACGAGGCGGCGGCCGAGGACGCGGGGCGTTTCTACGCGGCGATCGCCTTCGAGCGGGGGTTCGGGCTCCCCGCGTTCGGCGGACTCGAGCCCGGGGACACCCTCGCGGCGGGGCCGGTCCTCCTCGCCCGCCGCGATCCTGCCGCGCGAAGGCACTGGGAGCGCCAGCGCCGGCGGCTGGCGGGGCTCCCGGCGCGCGCGCCGGATCTGGCCCGGGCGGAACGGCTCGTCAGCTTTTTTGCGCGCGGCGGATGAACTCGCGCGTGCGGGGGTCGACGACGACCGACTCCCCCGCCTCGACGAACAGCGGCACGCGGATCGTGACGCCGTTCTTGAGCACGGCGTCCTTCAGGGTCTTGCCGCTGGCGGTGTCCCCGCGCGCGCCGGCGCCGACCATGTCCACCTCGGCCTCGACGTACTGCGGCAGGCTGACGCCGACGATCGAGCCGTTCCAGACGACCGCGCTGAGCATCATCTCCTCGCGAAGCCACGGCACCGTCTCCTCGAGCGCGGAGTCCGGGAGCGCGACCTGGTCGTAGGTCTGCAGGTCCATGAAATGGCAGGACTCCCCGTCCCCGTAGAGGAACTGCACCTGCTTGTAGACGACGTCGGCCTCCTCGAACTTCTCCCCGGACTTCCAGGTCTTCTCGACCAGCGTCCCGTTCACCAGGTGCCGGATGCGCGCGCGGACGAGCGTCGCCGCTCCGCGCGCCGACGGGGTCTGGACGGTGTAGTCCTCGACGGCGTACGGGTCGCCGTCGACGAGGATGCGGACGCCTTTCTTGAAGTCGGAGGTCGAGATCATCGGGTCAGGCTCTCCTCCCGAGCGCCTCGCGCACCAGCGCCTTGGCGTCCTCGGGGAAATCTCCCTGCAGCAGCCACTTCAGGTAGTCCGGGGCCTCGCTCGCGACGTCGGCGAGGGCACGGCCGCGGTGTTTGCCGAAATTGAACGCCGGCCGGCCGTCGCGCAGGACGAACTTCCCCGTCCGGTCGGCGGCGCCCGGCGGGGCGGGCGGCTGGAGCCACGCCTCGATCGCCTCGGGGGTGTCGGGAACGTCGTCGTAACGGGCGAGCTGCGCCTCGAGGACCTCGAAGCTCGCGCGGACGTCCGCCTCGGCCCCGTGGGCTCCCTCGTGCTCGCGTCCGAGGTAGAACCGCACCGCAGCGGCCAGGTCGCGCGGCTCTTTCCGGTGGAACACCCCCATGGCATCGACGATCCGCCGCCCCGCGAGCGCGAAATCGAGACCGCAGTCGCGGAACTCGCGGTCGAGCAGCGGGACGTCGAAGCGCCGCACGTTGAACCCCGAGAGGTCGGCGTCGGCGAAGAACTCGAGCAGGCTGCGCGCGACCTGCCGGAAGACCGGCGCGTCCTTCACGTCCTCGTCGCGGATCCCGTGGATCGCGGTGGCGTCCGGCGGAATCGGTCGCTCCGGATGGATGCGGCGGGTCCGCGACTCCGAGCCCCCGCCGGGGTCGACGCGCAGGACGGCGACCTCGACGATGCGGTCCCGCGCGGGGTCCGTCCCCGTCGTCTCGAGGTCGAAGAAACAGATCGGTCGGGTCAGGCGCAGTCGCATGGGCTAGAGGCTAGCCGCCGTCCGGCGCCGGCGGCAAGGGCCGGTTTATAGTGCCGCCCCCCCGGACGGGCCGACGCCGTTCGGGACGGAGGACGCATGGGCGCTGCGCGCATTCCGACCCTTCCCGGTGCCGAAGTCGACATCCCGAAGGAGGTCTCGAGGATCTACGATCTCGCCTACAACCTCTGGTGGACCTGGTCCCCCCGCGCCCACCTGTTGTTCAGCAGCGTCGATCCCGCCGCGTGGCTTCGCACCCACAACCCCGTCGAGGTCCTCCAGACCATCGAGCCGCACCTCTGGGAGACCCTCCTGGCCAGCGAGAGCTTCATGGCGGAGTACCACGCGGTCGTCGACGAGTTCGACCGCTACATGAAAGGCGAGGCGACCGCCTGGTTTCCGCGGACCTTTCCGGACCGGAACGGCGATCCGGTCGCCTATCTCTCGACCGAGTTCGGCTGGCACGAATGCCTGGGCGTCTATTCCGGCGGACTGGGCGTCCTCTCGGGCGACCACTGCAAGTCGGCGAGCGACCTGGGGGTCCCGTTCGTGGGGATCGGCCTGATGTACCGCCGCGGTTATTTCCAGCAGACCGTCGACTCCGACGGCCGCCAGCAGCACTTCTACCCCGATTACGACCTGCGCCGGCTGCCGGTGCTCCCCGTCGCCGGACCCGGCAACAAGCAGTTGCGCGTCTCCGTCGAGCTCCCCGGCCGCGACCTGTGGCTGCGCGTCTGGAAGGTCCAGGTCGGACGCGTGCAGATCCTCCTCCTCGACTCCGACCTGCGCGAGAACGACCCCGCCGACCGCCCGATCACCTCGGTGCTGTACGTCCGCGGACGCGAGATGCGCTTCTACCAGGAGCTCGCGCTGGGGATCGGCGGGTTCCGCGCCCTGAAGGCGCTGGGAATCCGGCCCGCCGTCTGGCACCTCAACGAGGGGCACTCGGCGCTCGTGAACCTCGAGCGCGCGCGCGAGGTGATGCGCGACGGGATCGGGATCGAGGCCGCGCTCGATCGCATCCGTGAGGATTCGGTGTTCACGACCCACACGCCCGTCCCCGCGGGAAACGAGACGTTCGACGTCGAGCTCGTGCGCAACCAGCTCGCCGGGTGGGGCAGATCGGTCGCCGACCTGGAACGGTTCGTTCGCCTCGGACTCGCCAAGCCCGAAGAGGACGATCCCGTCTTCAACATGACGATCCTCGCGATCCGCACCTCCTCGCGCCGGAACGGAGTGAGCAAGCTGCACGGCCAGGTCGCCGACGCGATGTGGCGGTTCCTCTGGCCCGAGGCGCCGGGCGCCGAGGCGCGCATCGGACACATCACGAACGGCATCCACACGCCGACCTGGATGGGTCCGGAGACCGGCGAGCTGCTTCGCCGCCACCTCGGGAACGACTACCTCGATCACCTCCTCGATCCCGGATTCCTCGATGCGGTGCTGGCGATCCCGGACGCGGAGGTCTGGGCCGCCCACCAGGCGCAGAAGAACCGCCTGCTCCTCGTCACCCGCGACCGGCTGCTCGCCCAGTTCGCGCGCCACGGACGCTCCCCCGAGGAGCTTCGCCGCGTCCACCACATCTTCGATCCCGATCACCTCACGCTCGGCTTCGCCCGGCGGTTCGCCACCTACAAGCGCGCGGACCTGCTCTTCCGCGACCCCGAGAGGCTCCGCTCGATCCTCAGCCACGCCGATCGGCCCGTGCAGATCTTCTTCGCCGGGAAGGCCCACCCCGCCGACAAACCCGGCCAGGAGCTGATCCGCACGATCTTCGACGCCTCGATCTCCAGGGAGTTCCAGGGGCGCATCGTGTTCCTCGAGAACTACGACATGCGCATCGCGCGATTCCTCGTGCAGGGCGTCGACGTCTGGGTCAACACCCCGCGCCGCCCGCTCGAGGCGAGCGGCACGAGCGGGATGAAGTCGGCGGCCAACGGCGGCCTCAACTGCAGCGTGTACGACGGCTGGTGGTGCGAGGGGTACGAGGCGGCGACGGGCTGGGTCGTCGGCGAGGCGAAGGACTACAGCGATCCCGAGCAGCAGGATCGCGAGGACGCCGCCTCGCTCTACCGCGTGCTCGCCGAGGAGATCGCCCCGGTCTTCTACCGGCGCGACGCCTCCGGGACTCCGGTCGAGTGGGTGGGCCGGATGAAGCGGGCGATCGGCAAGCTCGCCCCGCGATTCTCCACGCAGCGGATGGTCCGAGAGTACGCGCTGCGCGCCTACGTTCCGGCGAGCCGTCCGGGAGGCGAAGCCGACGAGGCGTCGCTCTGGTCGCCGTGAGGCACCGCGTCGGGAATGTCCCCTGAAACACGCGGGGCCCCCGGTTTGCCCGGGGGCCCCGCGGCTCGGAAGGAAGGCGGAACGGTCGTTACGGGCGGGGTTTCTTGTCCGTCCGGCGAGCGTTCTGGACCCTGCCGGGAGGCGTGACGTCGGTCGGAGTGGCCGAAGCCGTCGAGCGCGTCGCGACGTTCCCCGACGCGTCGATCGCGAAGGCGGAGTAGGAGTAGGTCGTGCCGGCGGAGAGGCTGCCGTGCACGAAGCTGTCGCCGGCGCCCGCGGTGCCCGCGCGATCGGTGACGAGGAAGCCGTCGACCGGGCTGACCGGGAACGCACCGTCGGTGCGGTAGCGGATCATCGTCCGCTGGTAGTCGCTCGCGGGGTTCGTCCAGTTGAGCGTCACCTGGCCGCCGCCCGGGGTGGCGCTGAACGCGGTGACCGAAGCCGGCGCGGTCTGGTCCCCGACCGGCTGCTCCGTCGGGACGAACGCGGCGTCGTTGGTGATCAGCACGCGGTCGACCCGCGCCTGGGCTTCCTGGCCGCCGACCTCGACGGTGTGCAGCCCCGCGCTCAGGGTGTACGACCGCCCCGCAACCCACACCCAGGCGCCGGTGCTCGGCGCCACCACCGACCCGCGTGCCGCGCCGTCGATGGTCTCGAAGACGGAGTCGCCCGAAGTCGACGGGGCGTAGACGCGCAGCCACAGGTACCACGTGCCGGACGTCGGCACGTTCACGCCGTACGTCGCGCGTCCCGCCGGGGAGGAGGCGCTGCCGGTCGCGGTCCCGGAGGGCGTGTCGATCCAACCGCCGTTGAACGCGCCCGAACCGGTCTGGGTGCGCATCGGCGCGACGAGCGTGCCGGCCTCGGCCTCGAAGCGGAGGTAGCTGGACGGGGAGGCAATCGTCGTGAAGGTCTGCGTCCCGGACTGCGAGGCGTTCGACGCGGCGTCCGCGCTGCGGACGTAGTACTCGTGCACGGTCTCCGGGGCGAGACCCTGGAGATCGACCGAATGGCTCGTGACCATCGAGGGGTAGACCGCGGTCTGCTGCCACGCGGTCGTGCCCTGCGTCCGGTAGAAAACCTGGCTGTCGGACGCTTCGTTCGTCGTCCAGGTGATCCGCGCGGTCGTCGCGGCGACGTTGGTGGCCGTCACGGCCGAGATCGTCGGCGCTCCGGTATCGGCGACGGTGCGGAAGCCCGTCGCGTGCGTGTAGGTCGTCGCGAGGGCGTTGCCGGCGAGGTCCTTGACGCCGGTGGCGCCGCCCACCGCCTGGACGCGGTAGAGCCGGTTCTGGGCGAGCGCCGCCGCGGGGGTGATCGTCGCGGTCAGCCCGTTGGCGGACAAGGCCGGCGATCCCGCCGCCTGCGCCACCGCGGCACCCGTGTCGTCGAGGAGGCGGATCGTCGTCGTGTTGATCGACGCGGACGCCACCGCCTCGCTGAAGGTGATCGTCGGGGCGACGGAGACGGCGACGCCCGTCGCGCCGTCCGCCGGATTCGTCGAGGAAACGGTGGGGGCGACCGCCGCCTGAACGGCGAACAGGCCCACGCCGGTCCCGTAGACGCCGTCGGCGTGCTCGACGTCGACGTTGGTCGTCCCGACCGCCGCGGTCGGCTGCACCGTGACGTTGGCGACGATCTGGGAGCAGGAGTTGACCTGCACGGAGTTGACGACGACGCCGGCGTTCGCGAACACGACCGTCGAGCCCGCCCGGAAGTTCGTCCCGGTCAGCGTCACCGAGAGGGTTCTCCCCTGCTCCGCGGCGTTCGGGCTGATCCCCGTCACCGTCGGGCGCGCCCATCCCGAGACTTCGTTGGAGTAGCTGGCGCTCTCGTTCCCCGCGGTGTCGTACGCCTTGACCGCCACGTACCACATCTGGCAGTCGGCGATGTTCAACGTCGTCTGGGTCACGTTCCCCACGTCGACGCTCTGGGTGTACGAACCCGCCGACGCGCCGTAATACACGCGGTACCCCGCGAGATCGGAATCGGAGACCGGGTCCCAGGCAACCGAGTAGGTGCCGGCGACGGCCGGCGACGCGAGCGCCGCTGCGAGGAACAGGATGGCGGTGAGAATCCGGGTTCGAGTGGCCATCGCTTGCGCGTCTCCTGCGTTCCCGGTTCGAGGTTGAATTCGGTTCCGACCTCGCCGGAGGGAGGCGACGCAGCGAAATTCGTGCCATGGATAGCCGATGGGGGGCTACCATGAAATTGCTTTATTTTCAATCAGTTAGAAAGTCGGGCGTGCAGAGCAACTCCCACGGGGCATCGTTTCTGTAATTACGAAACGACACCTTTGGAAATGCAGGAATTGTGGCATTAGTGCCCACATCCCCGGGGCGCGCGCTCACTCCCAGAATTTCCAGATCGACTTCCGCGGTTCCTCGGGAGCCTCGATCACGACGTCGTGGACGGGCAGTTCCGGCAGCGCGGTCGCCACGGCCATGCGGAACTCGTCGGGGTCGGCGTCGGGACCCGACGGGTTGAACGGGCTCGTCGCGAGGCCGACGAGCTTCGTCGTGTGGACGACATGAATCCGCCCGCCCCCCTTGAGCCACGCCTTGAAGTAGACCGGGCTCACGTTGAGCCGGGTGGCGTCACGCACGACGAGCGTGCACCGCATCTGGGAGCGCACGACCGGGATCATGAACTCGTCGTTGAGGCCGAACGGAAGGACGACCGTCGACACCGGTTCCCCGTCGGGGGTGCGCAGCGCAGGAACCGGATCCTCCAGCCCCGGCGGCAGGACGCCGCCCATCCGTCCCCGGGCGTCGAGGAGCGCGGCGGCTCCCTTGGAGGCCGTCTCCTGCCACGCCGATCGCGCCGCCTCGCCGCACGGAGGGACGGAGAGCGTCTCGACGAGGTAACGCGCGGCGGCGGCCGAGCGCTCCGGGGAAGCGGAGTATCCGGCGGCGACGGCGAGCACGATCCCGTCGCAGGTCCCGGGTGCCGCGAAGGCTCTCCGCTCCCAGCCCCCTTCGACGAAGACGAGCCCACCCGAACGATCGGACAGTCGCGAGACCAGCTCGCGCGTCGCCTCGGGCTCGGTGGGGCCGTGCAGGCTGACCTCACCCGCGCGCGCCACGCGGTAGACGCCGATCGGGCCGAGCAGGGTTTCCCAGGGGGTGGTCTCGTTGCGCTCGAGCTCGGCGGAGGATTCCGCGACCGTCGCCTCCGCGGTCGCGACCCACGCCCCTTCGGGCATCTCGACGCGGATCACCGAGCGACGGATCGCGACCTCGTCGGGCTCGAGCGGGAGCCCGGGGGACGAGAGCACCGCCATCGGCCACTGACGCGTGTGCACGTCGCGGACGAGGGCGGAGAGGACGGTCCGAGCGCCCGCTCCGGGATGCAGACCCAGGACCGCCACGCGGCGGCATTGGCTCTTCACGACCCGATCGAGCAGGGTCGGACCGGCGGGAGGGGGGGGCTTGCGGTCGAACATCTCGGGCGTCGGACCTTCACGCTCGGGGCGGGGCGCTGGAGGCGGCGACCGGAGTTGAACCGGTGTATGACGGTTTTGCAGACCGTTGCCTTACCACTTGGCTACGCCGCCTTGAGCCCCGCGGGGACCGAGCCCTTGGAGAAAGGGCGGGGAATATATCGCGGGGTCCGCGGCCCGGTCAAACGTCGTGCACGACGCTTGACGACGCGCCGGCAGCGGTTTACGGTGCGTGCGGTTCCGTTAGGGGTGTCCGGCGAGAGCCGGGCTGAGAACAAACCCTCGAACCTGATCGGGTTCATACCCGCGTAGGGAAGACGGAACGGGCCGAAGGAAGCTCTCGTCCTCGTCTTCCCCGCCCCCGTTCATCGAGCCCCACGCGGCCGGAGGCCGCGATGAAGCGCTCACTCCTCGTCGCCCTGGGGCTCCTCGCCGGGCGCGCCTTCGCCGGGACCGAGAGCCAGCCGCCGCCCGTCGAGACGGACCTCGTCGAGACGGTCGAGGTCTCCTCGACGGTCGCCAAGGACCGCGAGAGCCCCGCGAGCTTCTCCGACCTCGACGCGGCGCGCATCGTGGAGCTGCACCGGGGGCAGGACCTCGGGATGCTCCTCGGCGATACGGTCAACGCCTACGCCTACAGCGACGCCGGAAACGGAGTCGGCTACTCCTACCTCTCGATCCGCGGCTTCAACCAGCAGCGCATCGCGGTCAACGTCAACGGCGTCCCCCTCAACACCCCCGAGAATCGCGCCGTCTACTTCATCGACCTCGCGGACTTCGCGGGGAGTCTCGACCGCGTCCAGGTCCAGCGCGGCCCCGGAACCGCGCTGTACGGCGCCCCCGCGGTCGGCGGCGCGGTGAACCTCGAGACGGGAAACGTCCCCGCCGAGGCGGGAGGGAGGCTCGTGGTCGGCGGCGGCTCGTACGGGACCACGCGACTCTCCGTGCAATACGGCGGACCGCTGGGGAACACGCCCTGGGCGTGGGCGGCCCGCGTCGCCCGGGTGGCGAGCGACGGGTACCGCGACCCGTCGTGGACGCGCCACACCATCGGGTCGGTGGCGTTCCAGCGCTTCGACGAGGACTCGGTCTGGAAGATCCTCCTGTTCGGCGGCCCGGAGCAGACGCAGCTCGCTTATTTCGGCGTGCCGCGCGAGTGTCTGGACGGGAGCGCGGGATCCTGCGACCGGCGCACGAACTTCCTCGTTCCGGGGGAGACCGACACGTTCGTGCAGCCCCAGCTGCAGGTCCACAACGACCGACGGCTGCGGGAGGGGTGGCTCCTCCGGAACACCGCCTACGCGATCCTGGGGCGCGGTCACTACCTCCAGTACAGCGGCACCTACGACTACCGCCCGACGGGGTTCGAGCCGCCGACCCCCGAGTACCCCGAGGCGACGCTCTCCGACGTCTGGCGCAAGCGCGCGGTCTACAACACGCAGCTCGGCTGGATCCCTCGCGTGACCTGGGATCACGGGCGCGGCACCCTGACGGCGGGCGCGGAGCTTCTGGCGCACGAGGGGCGGCACCGCGGCCGCGTCGAGTCGGGCTCGGTATGCACCGGCGCGCCGGAGGACCCCTGTTCGGCGACGCAGCCGCTCGAAGGGCAGCCGGTGCTGTACGCCTACGACAACCGCAAGACGACGGCGACGGTCTTCGTGCGCGAGCAGCTCCGACCGACGACGAAGGTCGGGATCCACCTGGAGCTGCAGGCGACCCGTCACCGCTACGCCATGCGCGACGACGCGGTCCGGGACTATCGCTACGACGCGTCCTACGCGTTCCTCGCCCCGCGGGCGGGGGTCCACTGGAACGTCGACGACCGGTGGGAGCTGTGGGTCCAGGGTTCGGCTTCGCAGAGCGAGCCGTACTTCAACCACGTCTGGAACCCGCAGGAGACCTTCGACGACCCGACGTCGCGATTCGAACGGTACGACCCCGGCACCCGGGAGCTCTCCGACCCGATCGCGCGCCCCGAGCGCCTTCGGAGCGTCGAAGGGGGCGTCGGGTACGTCCGCGGCGCAACCCGCCTCAAGGCGAGCCTCTATCGGATGAGCTTCCGGGACGAGTTCGTCTTCGCGGGCGGGATCGACGAGGACGGCGTGCCGATCACGGAGAACGCCGGCCGGTCGGTCCACCGGGGGGTCGAGGTCGAAGGCGCGGTGCGCCTGCCGGGAGAGGTCGACCTCTCGGGGTACGCCGCCTTCAGCGACGACGAGCTGATCGAATACCGCGTCCTCGCCCCACGGGAGGACGGATCGGTCGCGACCCTCGACTACGGCGGCAACCGCGTCGCGCTGTTCCCCGAGTCGATGCTGCGGCTGCGCGCGGCGAGGACCTTCGGGAGGGTGCGCGTCGAGGCGGGGGCGAGGCGCGTCGGAACGCTCTACACGGACAACAGCGAGAACGAGCGCAAGCGTCCCGAGCTTCGCGCCGCCCCCGGCTGGACCGACAAGCGCATCGCCCCCTACGTCGTCGCGGACCTGCGCGCCGCCGTCGACCTCGGGCGGAAGCTCACGCTGCGGGTCTGGGTCGACAACCTCCTCGACGAGGAGTACGAGACCATCGGATACTCCTACCCGCTCGACCCCGACGCCACGGCCTTCTACACGGAGTTCTTCCCCGCCGCGACGCGCAACGTGTTCGCCTCGTTGACCTGGGAGTTCTGACGGGCGCCCTCGGTCCCCTCGACCTCACGGTCGTCGCCGCCTACGCCGCGGCGACGCTCGTGCTGGGACTGCGCCCGGCCCGTGCCGGGGCCGGTCGCACCGACGACTTCCTGCTCGCGGGCCGCACGCTGACCCTTCCCGCGTTCGTCGTCACCCTCGTCTCCACGTGGTACGGCGGGGTGCTCGGCGTCGGCGAGTACAGCTACCTCCACGGCCTGTCGAACTGGATCGTGCTCGGGGCCCCGTACTACGTCGGAACCGCGCTGTTCGCCTGGGGCTTCGCGGAGCGCGCGCGGCGCTCCGAGACGACGACGGTGCCGGACCTGCTGCACGGGGCGTACGGACGCGCCGCGGGGGCGCTGGGCACCTTCGTCGTGTTCGTCCTGTCGCTTCCGGCCGCGTATTTCCTGATGCTCGGCGTGATCCTGCGGCGCGCGCTCGGGATCGGGCAGGCGGCGGCGATCGTCCTCGCCGCGGGAACCTGCCTCGTCTACCTGACGGCGCGCGGCTTCCGCGGCGTCGTCGGCACCAAGGGACTGCAGTTCGCGTTGATGTACGGGGGCTTCCTCGTGCTGCTCCCCGCGGCGATCGTCGAGGTCGGAGGGTTCGGCGCCCTCGCCGCGCGGCTTCCTCCCGAGGCGCTCACCGCGACCGGCGGGAAGTCGATCGGCTACATCGTGGCGTGGTACGTGATCGCGCTGCAGACGCTCGTGGAGCCGACGTTCTACCAGCGCTGCTTCGCCGCGCGCTCTCCGCGCGTCGCGCGGACGGGCCTGTTCGTCTCGATCGCCTTCTTCGCCCTGTTCGACGCGATGACGACCTTCACCGGGCTGTACGCGCGCGCGCTGCTCCCCGACCTTCCCTCGGCCGTGGACGCGTACCCCGCCCTCGCCGAACGCCTGCTCCCCGCGGGACTGCTCGGGTTGTTCTACGCCGGGATGCTCGCGACCGTCCTGTCCACCGTCGACTCGTTCCTGTTCGTGGGCGCGACGACGTTCGGGCGCGACCTCGTGTGGCGGCTGACCGGGGGTCGGGCCGACCAGGTGATCTGGACGCGGATCGGGCTCGTCGTCGCGACGGCGGCTTCCGCCGCGCTCGCGCTCGCGGCGTCGTCCGTCGTGTCGCTGTGGTACGGCTTCTACAGCGTCGGAACGGCCGTCCTGCTCGCGCCGCTCGCCGGGGCGCTGTTCCCGGCGCTGCGCCCGCCCGGGAGCTTCGCGGCGACGGGGATGGTCCTCGCCGGAACGGCGACGCTCGCCACGTTCGCCTGGGGCGGCGGGATGATCGAGCCGATCTACCCGGGGCTCGCCGTGTCGTTCCTCGTGCACGGCGCGGGCCTCGCCTTCCGGCGGCTTTGAGCGCCGGGCGCCGACGCGCCATACTGTCGTCGTGCCCAACACCCTCGCACCGAGCCTGCTCGTCGCGGTCCCTCAACTGGTGGATCCGAACTTCCGCCAGTCCGTCGTCCTGCTCCTGCAGCAGGGGGACGACGGCGCACTCGGCATCGTGATCAACCGCGAGTCCCCGATGCTCCTGCAGGAGCTGTGCCGCGACCACGCGATCCCGTACGCGGGCGATCCCGACAAGCGGGTCCGCTTCGGAGGGCCGGTCCAGCCGGAGCAGGGGCTCGTGTTGTATCTCGGCGCCGACGACGACCCGGACGGCCGCGCGATCGTGGACGGACTCCAGGTCTCGGCCTCCACCGGAACGCTCACGCGCCTTTGCGGCGAGGCCGGCACGCGTTTCCACTGCTACGCGGGGTACGCGGGGTGGGCCCCCGGGCAGCTCGAGCGCGAGATCGCGGAAGGCTCGTGGATCCTCGCCCCGGCCGCGCCCCGGTTCGTCTTCGACCTGCCGGTCGAGGAGGTGTGGGACCGCGTGTTGCGCGACAACGGCATCGACCCCGCGCGCATCGTCCCCGGCGGCGGCGAGAATTAGGGCAGGAACTTCGACGTCGCCTTGAGCTTCGCGGGCAGGTACTCGTCGATCACGTAGTTGAGGCCCCAGCGGGCGAGCGCCTGCTGCTCGGCGCGGACCCCCATCTTCACCAGCTGCTCCATCGCGTGCGCCCACGGGCGATGGATCTTGAAGAACGGGTCGTTCTTCAGGGCGTCCTTCGCGCGCTTCACGTCCACGTCCTTCAGCGGGTGCGTCGGCAGCTTGTAGTCGACGATGTCCTGCGGCGTCACGCCCAGGAACGACGCCTGCGGAACGCAGAAGAACTGGTTGATGTGGGCGGCGTTCCCCGAGCCGACCTTCAGCGTGCGGTAGATGTTCGAGATCCCGTACGGGTCGCAGTCGACGAACGCGTAGACGGGGAGCTTGCACTGGTCCGACAGGCGCCGCACGAACCTCCGCGTGGCCCGCGTGGGCACGCCGGCCATCGACACGAGGATGCAGCTCGACTTCTGCCAGAACTTGTGGCTCTGCAGGCGCTGGAACATGCCGCCCGTCTCGATGCACAGGATGAACTTC
>DASVAW010000149.1 GCA_036376135.1 Candidatus Polarisedimenticolaceae bacterium
CTTCCCTTTCGGCGCGGTGAGGGTGTCGTGCTCCACGTTCCCGGTGTTCCGCACGCCGGCGGGCTCGAAGAGCATCACCTCGACCTCCTCGTCGGCGACGGGACGATGCTCCACCCCGCGCGGGACGACGATCGCCTCCCCTGGACCGAGGGCGACCGTGTGGTCGCGGAACTCCATCCGGAAGGATCCTTTCAGGCACAAGAACAGCTCGTCCTCGTGCTCGTGGTGATGCCAGACGAACTCGCCCTCGAACTTGACGAGCTTCACCTCCTGGCCGTTCAGCGACGCGACGACCTGCGGGCGCCAGTGCTCCCGGATCGCCGCGAGGCGGTCGGCCAGGACGATCTTGTCGGTCACGACGCGCCCCCGCTCATTCTTCCCCTCGCCGACGCGCGCGGCCCGGTCGCGGGGACCGAGCGTGTCGCCTTCGCGAGCCCGAACGGGGGCATGTTGACGTAGATGCACTCGACGTCGCCGGGAGGGACCCGGAAGGTCTCGTGCCAGACGCCGACGTCGCCGTTCGATCCGACCGCGCGGTTGAAGGCGGTCCAGGCGGGAAGGTGCGCGGCCTCGCGGTTCTTCGCGTACGCCTCGAGCGCGCCGAACGATTTCCAGTACTGCACGAGCACCGTCGTCCGGCCGACCCACTGCATGCCGCCCAGGCAGCCGATCTCCGGACGGGCCTCGAGCTCGCGGAGCATGCGCCCCATGGCCCGCATCACGGGCAGCCACTTGTGGGGCTTCCACCAGCGGTTGATCCGCATGCCGACGAGGAAGACGATCACCTCGTCGTCGACCAGCGCGGTGTGCCGGCCGGGCACGACGGTCCTCACGCTCCCGCCTCCGTCACGTACGCCTCGGCCTCGACCTCCACGAGCATCGCGGGGTCGATGAGCGCGGCGACCTCGACCATCGTCGCGGCGGGGCGGATCTCGCGGAAGAACTCCCCGTGGGCGCGGCCCACCGGCTCCCAGTTCGCGATGTCGACGACGAACATCCGGGTTCGGACGACGTCGCGCACGGAAGCCCCGGCACGCTCGAGCGCCGCCTCGATCGTCCGCAGCGCCTGCATCGTCTGTGCGTAGGCGTCCCCCGTCCCGACGAGGCCGTCCGGCGTCATCGCGGTCGTGCCGGCGACCCACACGTGCGGACCGACGCGCACGGCGCGCGAGTAACCGACGACCGATTCCCAGGGGCCGCCGCTGGCGACGTTGCGTCGCGGCGCCACCCTACCCTCCGCCTCCGCGCACGGGCGGCGCCGGCTCGGCCGCGGTCTCCGCCGACTCCCGCAGCTTCTCGATGACCTCGTCGTAGTACGGGCGGTCCTTGAGGCTGGCGTATTCGCCCGGGAAGCAGATCGTCGTCAGATCGGCGGCGGCGTCCGGGGCGAACGCGGACAGCGACACCGCGCAACGGGCTCCGTTGGCCAGCCGCGTGTTGTCGATGACCGGAAAGTCGAACCAGCCGACGTCGAACGTCGCGCGGGTCTCGAGCCCCGCCTCGGTGCCGTCCTGCGCCTGGACCTCGAGCCGCACGCGGACCTGCTGCAGCTTCGGATCGCTGTCCAGCACGCGCAGCGCCACGCCGAACCTGCTCCCGCCGACGGACATGGTCTCGCCTTCGAGCTCGACGCCGGTTCGGCCCACGCGCGCCAGCTCCTCGAGGTCCACCGTGCGCCGGAAGCTCTGCCCCTTTCCTTCGAGCGAGAAGAGCTGTCGCGCCGTGATGTCGCGTGCGACGCGCCGCATCCGGGCGATCTGCTCCTCCGCCTTGCGGTCGGAGGAGCCCAGGAGTCGGCGCTGGATGTCGAGGAACAGCGGCTCGAGGTTCAAGGAGTCGTGGAAGTTGTAGGCGAGAAGCTCGAGGTTGAGCAGCTTCGAATCGACGTCCTCGGCGCCGGGCCGCAGGAACGACTGGATGATCGAGACGAACATGTCCTTCCGGAGGCTCGATTCCGCCTCCTCGCGGCGGCTCATCAGCTCGGAGTAGAGGCGGGCGTTCGTTTCGGCGGCCTGCCGGCGATCGAGGACCTGCGAGCCGATCAGGCCGACGTAAGCGACCGAGATCGCCGTCAGCAACCCGCCGAGCGGGTGGAGGAGAACGGCGAGCTTGTCCCAGAAGTCCTTCGGCTCCCCGGCCACGGCGCTATTTCCGCTTCGCGACGAGTTTCCCGTCCTTCGTCTCGAGGACCACGTCCACCTGCGCGGGGTCGTCGTAGGAGACGACCTCGAGGGTCGCGGACTGCCCCTTGGCGGAGATCGTCAAGGTGCACTTCCCGGCCTCGGCGAGGACGAGGTGGTACGACCCCGCCTTGTCGACCTTGACCTCGGGATAGGCCTTGGCGCCGCACTTGGCCGATACGGCGGCGCCGGCGGCGGGGGTGCTCCCCTCGAGAATCTTGCCGTAGACCTCTCCGGCGGAGGCTGCGGACACGGCGAGCGCGAGGATCGCGACGGCGGGGACGAGGCGGTGCGTCATGGTCGGCTCCATTCCCCCCCTCGGGGGCGGAGCGAGCCTAGCGCAGACGGCGGGGTCGGGGCTACCGGGTCCCTTCCCCCGCCGGGCCCACGCCCGAGACGAGGTAGTAGAGGACCGGTCCGGACGCGGCGTCGCGGAACGCCGTCGGCGAGGCGTCGAGATCCTCCGACGAGACGTCCGCGAAGGCGGCGCGATTGGCCGGCGAGGTCGAGCGGTAGACGCGGTACCCGGTCAGCCCCGGGTAGCTCCACCACGCGAACGTGGCGCCCGACGCGTCGCGTGCGACCGAGCGGAACTTCATCTCGGGGGTCGAAGCCTCGAAGGGACGGCCGCAGATCTCGACCGACCAGCCGCGAAGCTGGCCCGTGTTCGAGGGCACGCCGTCGTTGACCTCGAGGCGCCACGTCCCCGACGAAGGCTCTCCCACGAGCCTCGAGAGCGGCTCGGCCGAGGTCCGGTCGGTCGGGAACCACGCGACGATGTCGTCGGCGGAGCCTCCCGTGCGCGAGTGCAGCATCACGGGCACGCCCGACGGCGAGACGACCTTCACGTGGAGGTCGCCGACGTAGGTGTGGCCGATGTCGGTGCGCACCCGCACGCTCGCGATCTCGACGTTCGAGGGGAAGGCGAGGGTGCTCGACGCCGTCGCGCGGTCGAGGATCGACTTCGGCGTGTCGGACGCGGCCACGGTCGTGCAGCTCGCCCCCTTCGCGGAAAGGAAAAACGGCTCGCTCGTACCCGACCCTTCCGCGCTCGTCCACGCGAAGGCGAACCCGACCTTGTGGCCGTCGGGCACCGCCGGATCGATCTCGACGCCGAAGTGCGGGGCGAGGGATTCCGCGGCGGCCCCCGCGGCGAGGTTCGGGAAGGCCGCCTGGGGACGCGTAGCGCGCGCGAACGCCGTCGTCGGCACGATCGTCGCGGTGATCCCGCTCGCCGCGCTTCCGAGGTTGCGGAGCGTGACGGCGAGATCGGTCGACTCCCCCGCGTCCAGCACCCCGTTCGCCCCGTCGACGACCCTGACCGCGTCGGGCTGCAGGTCGACGGCCAGCGGGTCGAGCGCGACGTCGAGGCGCGTCGGCGGCGAGCCGGGGGCGATCTCCACGTCGCGGACGATCCGCGACGCGTACCCGGTCGCGGAGAACCGGACGTCGTAACGCCCCGGCGTCAGGAGACGGTGGTAGTCGCCGACCTGCGGGTCGGTGAAGCTCTTCATGTCGTTCCCGACCGTCGTGATCGTCGCCGCGAGCGGCGCCCCCGAATCGGCGCCGCGCACGATCCCGCGCAGCCCTTCGTGCGCCCGCTCGAGGTATCGCAGCATCGACTCGCGGTTGTCCGTCCAGAACTGCCCGAGCTGGTTCGCGGCGGGCCACTTCGCCGCGCTGACCTCCAGGGTGATCTCCTTCCCGCCGCGCCAGACGTACATCCAGTCCTGCATTCCGCCGCGGATCGCGTACCAGTCGGACCCGTTGCAGATCCCGCGGTCGAACGACGCGTCGGCGTTGGAGGCGAACATCGTCGGATTCGCATCGGCGTAGGTGCGCGCGATCGACACGAAGGTGCTGTCGTCGGGGCTCACCGCGTAGGTGGAGACGCCGCTCGGGGTGGAGTCGTACGGGTAGTTCGCCACGACGGCCCCGCCGTGGAAGTTCGCGGTCAGCACGGGCGAGGTCCCCGACGTCCAGTTCATGACGTGTTGCGTCTCGGGCTGGCGTCCGGCCGGCGTGTCGGCCGGGTCGTCGTACTGGTCGGGGAAGTCGCGGTTGAGGTCGTAGTTGTTGGCGTTGTAGCGGCGCAACGCGGCGGTGCCGTCGGGGTTCATCGACGGGAGGATCCAGATCTCCGTGGAGTCGACGAGGCTCGAGACGCGGCTGTCGGTCGCGTAGCGGTCGGTGAGCCAGTGGAGCAGCTCGATGCACATCTCCTTGCCGACGACCTCGTCTCCGTGCATCGCCGCGATGTAGCGGACTTCGGGCTCGTCCTCCTGGGCGTCGGGGTTGTCCGTGATCTTCATGATCCAGAGGTCCCGCCCCTGGACCGACTTGCCGATCGAATGCAGCCGCGCGATCGAGGGATGGTCGGCGGCGATCTGCTGGAGCTCCGCCGTCAGGGTCTCGTAGGTGTGGTAGGCGGCGGCCTCGGGCTCCGGCCCCGGGATCTCCTCGGGAAGCTCGCTCGCGACGAACCCGAGCTCGCGGAGCTTTCCGAGCTCCTCCTCGATCACGTAGACGCGCGCCCAGGTCCCGAACACGCCGTCCACGTCGAGGTCGAGGTCGTGGAAGAGCTTCAGGTCGGCCAGGCGGTCGTTCAACTCGACGCGGACGGCGAAGACGCGGCCGGGCTCGCCGCGGCCGGCGGCGAATGCGGGAACGAAGGCGGCTGCGGCGAGGAGGCAACATCCGAGGAATCGGAGCAAACGGCACCCCCGGGGGACGAATGGGTTGTACGAGGCGGACGCCCGGCCGTCAAGGGAGCTCCCCGAACAGCGGCTCACGCTCGTAGTATTCGAAGAATATCGACGGCGCGACGTCCACCGGGATCCCGAGCGCGCGGCGCGCCTCGGACCCGTCGGGGGCGAACCCGCGCGACAGCAGCCTTCGGACCGTTTGCGCGATCGTCCCCCGGAACCCGCAGACGTAGACGACCGCGCGGGAAGGAGCGAGCTCCCCACGGCCGAGCCCGGCCGCCCGCTCGACGACGTCGATCCGATCGTCGTCAAACAGCGTCTCGACGCGGCCGCGGAACCCCTGCCAGCCGGGGTCGCCGCCGCTGAGCACGGGGATGTAACGCCCGCCGAGGATCTCCTCGAAGGTCTCGTGGGCGGTGAACTCCTCCGGGTCGCGCGCGCCGTGAAGCAGGACGGTCCGTCCGTCGTCCCCGAGCTCGCGCACGATCGACAGGAACGGGGCGACGCCGGTCCCCGCCGCCACCAGGATCCGGGCCCGCGGGTCGTCGCGCCCCACCGTGCGCTCCACGGTCACGTCCCCTTCGAAACCCGGCCCGATCCCGACGCGGGCCCCCTCCGGCAGGGCGAACAACGTCTCGACGAACGCGTCGTCGCGACGCGTCTGGCGTCGCACGAGAAACTCCAGGGTGCGTTCGGAGGGGGGGGAAGCCACCGAGAGCGGGCGGGAGCAACGCGCGCCGTCGGGGTCCACGAGGGAGAGCACCGTGTGCTGGCCGGCCTCGAACGCGACCGGCGCGTCGGGGAGCACCCGGAACAGCGCGAGCCCGCCGCCGGCGCTCCGGCGCCCGAGAAGGGCGGCGTTGAGGCTCACCGTTTCCGGCCCGACAACCCCGCGACGATCTCCTCGACGCGCGCCCGCGTTCCCGGCGAGAACCACGCGTCGAGCCACTCCGGCAGTCGCGCGGCCTCCTGGGCGCGGATCTCCGCGACGGCCGACTCCCGCAGGTAGCGCTTGGTCGTCGCGAGCGACGCGGCGTCCTTCCCGAGGAACTCCTGGATCCGCTCGAGACACGCGTCGTCGAAGCGCTCCGCGTCCACGATCTCGTGCGCGAGCCCGGCCGCCACCGCCGCGTCGTCCTTGAAGTTCCGCCCGAGGAGCGCGACTTCCGTCAGGCTCGACGGGGAGATCGCGGCCCGCAGCAGACGCGCGACGCCGAAGGGGAGCGGCACGCCGACCTTCACCTCGTTGAGCCCGAGCCAGACCCCGCGGCGGGCGAGCCGCCAGTCTGCCGTGAGGGCCAGCACGAGCCCGCCGGCCACCGCGTGGCCGTGCAACGCCGCCACGACCGGCTTGGGGAAGGCGAACATCTCGACCACGCACGCGCCGAAGTCCGCCATGAAGGCCGCCATCGCGTCCCGGTCGAGCGGGAGGAGGTCCTGCAGGTCGAGCCCCGGGCAGAAGAGCTTCCCCTCCCCGCGAAGGACGACGGCGCCGGCCCCCGGATCCCGCGCGAGCTCCCGGAAGGCGGCGCGCAGGCCGGCGACGAGATCCGGGTCGATGGCGTTGGCGTGCTCCCCCGCGAGGGTGACGACCCCGAACCCGTTCTCGACGTGGGCGCGAACCGGAACGCTCGAAGACGGCAAGGCTCACCTCCGAAGCGCGTCATTATAATGGTCGCCTTCCACGGAGACGCTCCATGCGCGCCATCGCGATCGACGCCTTCGGAGGCCGCGACCGCCTCCAGCTTCGGGACCTGCCGCGACCCAAGCCGTCGCGCGGCGAGATCCTGATCCACGTCGTCGCCGCCGGGGTGAACCCCGTCGACTGGAAGATCCGCGAGGGGCTGCTGAAGGACGCGTTCCCGCATGCGTTCCCCCTCATCCCCGGCTGGGAGGCGGCGGGGGTCGTCGAGGAGCTCGGCGAGGGGACGCAGCGCCTGCGCAAGGGGGACCGGGTCTGGACGTACGCCCGCAAGCCGGTCGTCCAGGGGGGGACCTACGCCGAGTACGTGGCCGTTCCCGAGTCGTGCTGCGGGCTGATGCCCGCGAACCTCCTGTTCGAGGAAGCGGCCGGGGTGCCGCTCGCCGGACTGACCGCCTGGCAGGAGCTCCGGCGCGCCGGCGTCACGAAGGGGACGACCGTCCTCGTGCATGCCTCGGCGGGCGGGGTCGGGCACTTCGCCGTGCAGCTCGCCAGGCACCTCGGCGCGCGGGTCGTCGGCACGGCGGGCCCCTCGAACCAGGAGTTCGTGCTGGCGCAGGGAGCCGAGGCCTCGATCGACTACACGCGCGACGACTTCGTCGAGGCGGTGCGGCTTCGATTCCCCGGCGGAGTCGACGTCGTGCTCGATCACGTCGGAGGCGAGACGCTCGAGCGGAGCTTCTCGGCGCTGCGCCCCGGAGGGGTCGTCGTCGGGATCGTGGAGCCCCCCGACCCCGAGCGGGCCCGCGCCGCTGGGGTCCGCGCGGAGTACGTGTTCGTGGAACCGGACGCCGATCAGCTCCAGATCTTCGCGTCGCTCGCGGAGCGCAAGGCGCTCCGCCCCCAGATCCGGAAGATCTTCCCGCTGCACGATGCCGCCGCCGCCCACGAGGCGAGCGAGTCCGGTCACACGCGCGGCAAACTGGTGCTGGCGCTGTGACCCGCTCGATGCGCGAGGGCTTCGTCTCGACCCCCGACGGAGCGAGGATCACCTACCGGGCCCGCGCGGGGCGCGATCCGTGGATCCTCCTCCACGGCCTCGGGTGCGACGCGACCATGTGGGACGGCGTCGTGCACGCCCTTCCCCCCGAGGTCGGGCTCGTGGTCCTCGAGCTGCGTGGCCACGGCGGCTCGACGCTCGGTTGGAGATCGCCCTCGGTCGACCTTTGGGCCGACGACGTGCTGCGCGTCGCCGGAGCCGAGGGGCTGACCTCCCCCGCGCTCGCGGGATTGTCGATGGGCGGCTACACGGCCCTCGCCGTCGCCGCGAAGTCCCCGGGATTCGCGCGGGCCTACGCCCTGATCGACACGTCGGCGTCCCCCGACGACGACAACGGCCGCCTTCGGCGGGCGAACGGGCTCGCGACCCTTCGCACCTCCGGCTGGCGCGACTACGCGATGGGTCTCCTCCCGGACCTTCTGCTGGAATCGCGCGAGGACTTCCCGCGGCACAGGGATCACCTGCTCACGATGTTCGACCGGGCGCGCGAGGCCGGGCTGGTCGCCGCGCTCTTCGCCCTGGCCTCCCGCCCCGACCGGCGTTCGCTCCTGCCCTACCTCCAGGCGCCGTGCGCCGTCGTCGTCGGTGAGGCCGACCGACTGACCCCCGTGGAAAGAGCCGAAGAAGCCGTCAACGCCCTCCCCCGCGCCCGGTTGTTCGTCCTCCCCGGCGTCGCCCACATGAGCGCGATGGAGGATCCCAGGGGGGTCGCCGAGGCCATTCGGGAGGCCGACACCCTCTGACGCCGGGGGCGGCAATTCGACTCTGGTGGGGAAGCCGACCTCGTTGCATATTGAGCAGCGCTTCGCCCGCTCGGCATTCCGAGCGGACTTGCAGGAGTCATGAGCAGGACGTCTCCTCCTTCGTCCCGTAGGCGACGGCGTCGGGCGACCGGCGTCATCCGAGACCCCCACGGGAACCGGATTTCCACCGACGCCCTCGGCGCCGGGGAGAAGCCCCCCGCGCCGAAGGGCGCCAAGCCGCAGCCGACGGCGCCGCGTCCGAGGCCGCGGCCGGTGCCCGTCGAACCCCCGGGGGGCCTGCGTCCCGCGTTCACGATCATCGCGCTGCTCGTCATCCTCGTCGGCGGGGCGTACCTGCTCCTCCCGCCCCCTCCGGTCGCCGCGCCGGTGCCGCGCGACGAGGCGGCGACGACGAAGGCCCTCTACCTCGGCGTGCTCAAGATCGAGGCGTACCGCAAGCTCAACGGCATGCTCCCCTTCGAGATGGAGGTCGCCAACATCCGCAGGAAGGACGGCTACGCCTACGAGCGCGTGGACGACCGCCACTACGTGCTGACCTTCCGGGAGGCCGACGGCCGCCAGATGAGCTTCGACTCGCACACGCCGATCGAGCGGTTCTTCGGCCCTCCCGAGGCGGTCCTCGGCGACGGGGAGGGATCGTGAGGCGCGCGCAGGCCGGGTTCACGCTCGTCGAGCTCCTGGTCGTGCTCGCGGTCCTGTCGATCGTCTCCGCGATCGCGGCCGTCAACCTGCAGGACGCCTATTACCGCGGTCGCGCCGTGAAGATCATCGAGGACGTGAACGCGATCAAGGTCGCCGCCTTCCAGTACTACACCGACCACGGCCGGTTCCCCCGCGACGTGGACGGGGGGCGCCCCCCGGAGGGGCTCGAGACCTACCTCGGCGGGCGCGTGCGCTGGGTCATGAGCGACTACAGCTACGACTGGGACCTGTGGATCCGTCCCGACGGCGACCCGGCGCACCCCGCGACCGGCGTGCTCATCGGGGTGTCGTTTCTCACTGAGAACCCTAAGCTGCGCGCCTCGGTCCTGCGCGTCTACCGTGGGCCGATCCTGCAGACCCTCTCGCAGAGCACGACGTTCGTCATCGAACCGTACCGGCCGTAGCCGCCGCGATGCGCGTCATCCTCCACGTCGACATGGACGCGTTCTACGCGGCCGTCGAGGTCCGGGAGGACCCGTCGCTTTCCGGGAAGCCGCTCATCATCGGGCACCGCGGGAGACGCGGCGTCGTCTCGACCTGCTCGTACGAGGCGCGCCGGTTCGGAGTCCGGTCGGCGATGCCCGCCGTCACGGCGGAACGGCTCTGCCCCGACGCGGTCTGGCTCCCCGGCAGGATGGACCTTTACGTGGAGGTCTCCCGTCGCATCCGGCGCCTGTTCGACGCGACGTCCCCCCTCGTCGAGCCGCTGTCGATCGACGAGGCGTTCCTCGACCTGACCGGGATCGCCGGCGACCTGGCGGGAGGGAGGGCGCTTGGGGCCGCGCTCAAGGGACGGATCCGCGACGAGGAGCGACTCACGGCGTCGGTGGGCGTCGCCCCGAACAAGTTCCTCGCGAAGGTCGCGTCGGATCTCGAGAAACCCGACGGGCTCGTGGTGCTGCCTCTCGAGGAGGTTTCGACGCGGCTGTGGCCGATGCCCGCGGGACGCCTGTGGGGCGTGGGGCCGAAAACCGCCGAGCGCCTCCGCCAGGGAGGGATCCGCACCGTCGGCGACGTCGCCGCGGTCCCCGCCGCGGCGCTCGCGGCGCTCGTCGGCGAGGACGGCGCGGCGCACCTCCACGCTCTCGCCCACGGACGCGACGATCGACCGGTGGTCCCCGATCGGGAGGCGAAATCCGTCTCCGAGGAGCGCACGTACGGCGAGGACCTCACCGACCCCGAGGAGATCGACCGCGCCCTGCTCGCGCGCTCGGAGGGGGTCGCCCGGACGCTCCGACGCGACGGCCTGGTCGCGCGCACGGTTCACCTGAAGGTCCGCACCGGCGACTTCACGACGTGGACGCGTGCCGCGACCCTCCCGCGCCCGACCGATCTCGCCGACGTGATCCTCCGCGAGGCCCGGGCGCTCCTTCGCGACCGCATCGACCTCGGCGGACGGGGCGTGCGCCTGCTCGGCGTGGGCGCGAGCGCCCTCGAGCGCGCCGGCGCCGCGCCGCCGGCGCTGTTCGAGGATCCGGAGGAGGCGCGGCTGCGCCGTCTGGCGGTGGTCGAGGACGCGTTGAAGGACCGCCTCGGGGAGGACGCGGTCACCCGCGCGCGCCTGCTCCGACGGGGCGAAGGCGAGGCCTCCTCGCTCCCGACGGTAGACTGACCGGCGTGACCGACACCCTGCTCGAAGGAGCGAAGTTCGCCCTCGCCTGTTTCGTGGCGATCTTCACGATCGTGAACCCGTTCTCCGCGGCCGGTCTGCTCGTCGCCCTCACGCCGGGGGACAGCGACGAGAGCCGGCGCCGCCAGGTCGACCGGGCGATCGTCTTCATGACGGCGATCATGCTCGTGGCCTTCTTCGCGGGAGCGTACGTGCTGCGCTTCTTCTCGATCAGCCAGCCGGCGCTGGTCCTGGCGGCGGGGCTGCTCGTGGCGCGCAGCGGCTGGCGGACGCTGACGGGAACCGACCGTCTGACCCCCGCTCAGCGGGAGGACGGCCTCCACAAGGTCGACATCTCGTTCACCCCGCTCGGCATGCCGCTTCTGGCCGGGCCGGGGACGATCTCCGTGCTGATCGGCCTCGCCGCGGACTCGAGCGGCGCGATGCGCGACGGGGCCGCGGTCGTGGCGATCCTCCTCGTCTCCCTCGTCAGCTGGCCGGTCCTCCGCGCCGCCCCGGCGGTCGTGCGCCGCATGGGGAGCTCCGGGGAGGCGGCGCTGTCGAAGGTGATGGGCCTGCTGATCCTCTGCGTCGGGATCCAGTTCCTGATCAACGGGATCGCGATGGTGGTCCGGGATCTCGCGCGATGAGCCGCACCGGCGTGTCGTAGTAGACCGCCCCGCCTCCTGCATCGGTCATCCGCGCGGGCACGAGCGCGTTGGCGCACCGCCCGTCCTTCAGCCAGCCCCCCTTCGCCATCAGGACGACGTCGCGCCGCTGCCGGTCGTCGAAACGCAGGCGCACCCCCATCGAGCCGATCTCCGACTCGACGTCGACGATCTCGCCGTCGGCGAAGCCGCGCGCCGCGTCGGGGTGGACGGTCGCCTCCGCGGGACCGTCCTGCTCTTTCGCCCACTGCGACGACTGCGCCTTTTCCGTCGAGAACGCCATCAGGAACAACGGTCGTTCACCCGGAGCCTTCGGGGGCTCGACGTCGACCTCCTGGATGAGATTCACCTTCCCGGAGGCGGTCTTGAACTTCCTGTCGGCGAAGAGGACCTTCGCGGCGAACGGGTTGCGAGGGTAGCCGTCGCGCAGCGCTTCGAGGGGGATTCCGGATTTCGCGAGGATCCTGCGCTTCCAGCTCTCCGCCCCCTCCTCGAACGCCGCGCCGAGCCCGACCCGCGAGGCGAGCGCCTGCACGATCTCGTGGTCGGTGCGCACGTCCCCGGGGCGCGCGGCGACGGGGCGGACCTCGCCGAGGTGGTGATGACCGTACGCGCCGACGAGGTCGTCGTCCTCCAGCATCGTCGTGGTGGGCAACACCACGTGCGCCGCGAGGGCGGTGTCGGTGAGGAACGCGTCGACGACCACGGTCAACTCGCGGGACTCCAGGGCGTGTCGTACCGTCGCCGACTCGGGGAGCATCGCGACGGGGTTCCCGGCGGTGACCCAGACCATCCGGACGGCGGGGTCGGTCGCTTCGAGGATCTCGCGCCCGAGCAGCGGCTCCCGGAGCGTGCGCGACGCCCCGGTTTCTCCCTTCACGAACGACGTATCGAAGGCTCCGCGGCGCTTGAAGTAGAACGACACGCCGCCCCCGGGGACGCCGAGGTTCCCCGAGATCGCCCCGAGCGCGTCGAGCACGCGCACCGTCGCCGACCCGCGCGCCTTCCGCTGCATTCCCCACCCGACGAGGATCGCCGACGGCCCGTCGCCGTAGAGGTCGGCCAGCGCCCGGAGGTCCTCGACCGGGACGTCCGCGAGCGCAGCCCAGCCTTCGAGGGAACGGGACAGCGCCTGCGCACGGAACGCGTCGAGGTGATCGCAATAGGCGGCGGCGTCCGGGTCGGTCTTGCCGGTCTCGAACAGGCGACGGGCGACCCCGAAGGCCAGCGCGATGTCCCCCCCCGGAATCGGCTGCACGAATCGCTCCGCGAGGTCGGCCCCACGGTGGCGGACGGGATCGACGAGGACGATCCGCGCCCCCTTCGCCTTCGCTTCCTTGAGGACCGGGAGGAGGTGCACGTTGCTGACGTGCGGGTTCTTCCCCCACAGGACGATCGTCCGGGCGTTCAGGAGGTCGAAGAGGTCGTTCGAGTCCTCCTCGCCGAAGTCCGTCAGCTGCGCCGCGTCCCCGGCCCCCGAACAGATGTCCCCCACCTTGATCGCGGTCGGCCCGAACGTCTCGAAGAACAGGTCCGTCGTGAATTTCACGAGCCCGAGCGTCCCGCCGCTGCGGTAGTGGAGGATCGCGGCCGGACCGGACTCCGACTGGATGCGCAGCATCTTCTCCGCGATGAGGTCGAGCGCATCGTCCCAGCTCGCCGGCCGCAGCGTGCCGCCGCGACGGACGAGGGGGGTCGTCAACCGGTCGGGGTGGTACTGGCGCTCGAGAAAACGGCTGGTCCGGTAACACAGGAACCCGCGCGTGACGGGATGATCGGGGTCTCCCTGGATCCTGACCACGCGACCGTGCTCGACGGTCGCGACGATCCCGCAGGCATCGGGGCAATCTCGGTTGCAGGTCGTGCGCAGGCGCATGGGTCGGAGGATAACGGCCGATTCAGGGGGCGTCGAGGACCTCGCGCACCCGCCTCCCCAACGCCCCCGGCGTGAACGGTTTCGCGAGGAACCGGACCCCCTCGTCGAGGATCCCGCGGTGCACGATCGCATTCGCGGTGTACCCCGAGACGAACAGGACGCGGCATCGGGGGTGGCGGGCCTGCACGTGCTCGGCGATCGCGGGCCCGCTCCGCTTCGGGAGGATCACGTCGGTCAGGAGCAGGTCGATCGCGTCCGGGTGTCGATCCGCGATCGCGGTCGCCTCCGCGCCGTCGGCGGCGACGAGCACGCGGTAACCGAGCGCGGCGAGGGAATCCGCGGCCATCCTCCGCACGACGGGCTCGTCCTCGACGAGGAGGATCGTTTCGTCCCCTCCCGCGGACGGGGGGATCGGTCGCGCGGCGACCGTCGACTCCGCCGCGACGTCGACCTGCGGAAGGTAGATCTTGAACGTGGTCCCGCGCCCGATCTCGCTGTAGAGCCAGATGTGCCCCCCGGCCTGGCGCACGATCCCGTACACCATCGACAGCCCCAGGCCGGTCCCCTTCCCCGCCTGCTTGGTGGTGAAGAACGGCTCGAAGACCCGGGCCTGGGTCTTCGCGTCCATGCCGACGCCGGTGTCGCTGACCGCGAGCAGCACGTAGCGACCCGCCACGACTCCGGGATGCTGGCGGGCGTACTCCTCGTCGAGGTGCACGTCGAGGGTCTCGAGGGTGAGCGTCCCCCCCGCGGGCATCGCGTCGCGGGCGTTCACCGCGAGATTGACGAGCACCTGCTCGAACCGCCCGGGGTCGATGCGCACCGCGCCGAGCTCGGGGGCGAGCGAGCTGTGCAGCTCGACCGTCTCGCCGAGCAGGCGCCGCAGCAGGCGCTCGACGTCCCGCAGCAGGCCGTTGAGGTCCACGACCCGGGGCTGGACGATCTGCTTGCGCGCGAAGGCGAGGAGGTGGCTCGTCAGCTCGGCGGCCCGCTCCCCCGCCGCCCGCACCTGGCGCACGAACTCGACCAGGCGCGCGTCGCCCGAGAGCTGCGCCTCCAGCATCTCCGTGTACCCGAGGATCGCGGTCAGCAGGTTGTTGAAATCGTGCGCGATCCCTCCCGCGAGCCGGCCGATGCTGTCCATCTTCTGCGCGTGGAGCAGGCGCTGCTCGAGCTCGCGCAGCTCGGTGATGTCCTGGATCGTCCCCACGACGCGCGTCGGACCGCCGTCGGGGCCGAGGAGCACCCCGGAGCGCTGGAGCACCACCCGGATCTCGCCGTCGCGCGCGGTCACCCGGTATTCGACCTGACGCTCACCGGGGTTCGCCGCGAGCCCCTCGACGAACGCCCGCACGGTGTCGCGGTCGTCGCCGTGCACGTCGGCGAGGAACTGCTCGAAGTTCGGAGGCGCACTTGCCGCCTCCCTTCCGAAGATCCGGAACGTCTCCTCGGACCAGTCCAGGCTCCCGCCGGCGTCCATCTCCCAGGTTCCGACGCGGCCGATCCGCTGCGCGCGCCGGAGCGCCTCGTCGCGCGTCCGCAATTCCGCTTCGAACGCCTTGCGCTCCGTGATGTCCCGGAGGACGACGGTGTAGACCTTCCCGCCGGTGGTGTCGGCCTGCGAGATCGACGCCTCGACCTCGACTTCCGTGCCGTCGGCCCGCAGGGCCCGGACCTCGCCGAGCGCACCCATGCGCCGTGCGGTGGACCCCGTCGCCCCGAACGATCGGACCCACCCTTCGTGCCGGGACCGGAACCGCTCCGGAAGGAAGCGGGCGAGCGGCGAGCCGACCGCCTCGGCGGCCGAGCACCCGAACATCTGCTCCGCCGCCCGGTTGAAGAGCACGATCCGCTGCGCCTCGTCGACGCTGACGATCGCGTCCATGGCGGACTCGAGAATGGCGGCGAGTCGGCTCTCGTTCGGGCCGGGGGAACCGGAAAGCTCCACGTTGGACCTCGGTGCGCTCCCCTCGGGCATGCGGGAGTGTAACGCCGCGCCGCGGCATCGCCAAGGGGAGCTACGATGCGCCGCCATGACCGCGCTGAACCTGATCTCCCTGCTCGGCGTCGTCGTCCTGGCGGCGATCGCGTGGGCCGCGGGGGGGTTCCGGCGGCCGTTTCCGGCCCGTACCGTGCTCGGAGCCGGGTGCCTGATGGTCGTCCTGGCGGCCGGACTGTTCTGGCTCCCCCCTGCCCGCGTCGCCCTTCTCGCCGTCAACGACGTCGTCCTCGCGGTCCTCGGTGCCGGCCAGGCCGGGGCGCGCTTCCTGTTCGGCCCGCTCGCCCTCAACCCCGGCGAGACGGGTCCCGGCGGCGAGGTGTCGGTCGGCTTCGTGCTGGCGGCGCAGGTCCTCCCCGCGGTGATCTTCTTCGCGTCGCTGATGGGGATGCTCTACCACCTGCGCGTCATGGAGCCGGTCGTCCGCCTGTTCGCGAAGGTCTTTCGCGGGACGATGCGCCTGAGCGGGGCGGAGGCCCTCTCGGGGGCCGCGAACATCTTCGTCGGCGTCGAGTCGGCGATGACGGTGCGCCCGTACCTCGAGCGCATGACCCGTTCGGAGCTCCTCACCCTCGTCAGCTGCGGGATGGCGACGGTCGCCTCGACGACCCTCGCGATCTACGTGTCGTTCCTCAGAGACTCCTTCCCCCTGATCGCGGGGCACCTCGTCTCCGCCTCCGTCCTCGCGATCCCCGCGGCGGTGCTCGTCTCGAAGCTTCTCCTCCCGGAGGAGGGCATCCCCGAAACGCTCGGCGCGGTCCCCCCGCTCGATCCAGGCTCCCGCCATGCCAACGCCTTCGCGGCCCTCACGGCGGGGGCGTGGGACGGGCTGAGGCTCGCGGCGGGAATCGCGACCCTGCTGATCGCCGTCCTCGGCGTCGTGGCGCTCGTGGACCTCGCTCTCGGGAAGGCACCGGGGGACCTCAACCTCGCCCGCCTGCTGGGCTGGGTGTTCGCGCCGCTCGCGTGGCTGCTGGGCCTCGACGCGAAGGACGTCCTCCCGGCGGCGAGCCTGCTCGGCCAGCGGGCGATCCTCACCGAGGTCGTCGCCTACGGCGAGCTCGCGAAGCTCGCGGCGGCGGGGACGATCACCCCGCGGACCGTGCTCGTGATGTCGTACGCGTTGTGCGGCTTCGCCCACGTGGCGTCGGTGGGGATCTTCGTGGGGGGGACGGCCGCGTTGTGCCCCTCGCGCCGGGACGACCTCGCCGGCCTCGGGCCGAAGGCGCTGATCGCGGCGACGCTGGCGACGTTGATGACGGGGGCGCTCGCCGGGGTCTTCTACCACGGGCAGACGGGGTTGATCGCGCCGTGAGAGGATCGCCCCACTTCGGGGTTGGTTCCTTGCAGGAGGCGCGAACGGGGTGGCCGAATCCCTCGATGTGAGGTCGATCTTCGAACGACACCATCTCGGGGTGTTCCGCTACCTCCGCCGCATCCTCGGAAGCTCCGCCGACGCCGAGGACCTGACCCAGGAGACCTTCCTCCGGGTGATGCGGGGGCTTCCCGGGTATCGGCCCGACGGGCGTGAAGCGGCGTGGGTCTACGAGATCGCCCGCAATCTCGCCCTGAACCGCCGTCGCGACGTCGCGCGACGCCCCGCGATCCAGTCCGCGATCCCGGAGATCCCGAACACCGCCCCACCTCAGGTCGAGCTCCAGCAGGCGCTCTCGACCCTCCCCGACCTCGACCGGGACTGCTTCCTGCTCCGCGAATCGGGGGGCCTCGGCTACGCGGAGATCGCCGCGGCCTGCGGCATCACCGAGGACGCCGTCCGTTCCCGCATCCACCGGGCGAGAACCGCGCTGCGCGCGGCCCTTGCCGGGACGAGGTGACCATGCACGACGAAGCGCTCGAGCTTCTCTCCGCCTTCCTCGACGGCGAGGTGGTCGATTCCCGCGCCCTCGCCGAGGCCCTCTCGCAGCCCGGGGCGCGCGAGGCGCTGCGCGACTGGACGCTCCTTCGGGCGGAGCTTCAGGACGGTGCGAAGCCGTCGCCCGCCTTCTACGCGCGGATGGACGTGAGCCTCGTTCGCGCGGCGGAGCCGTGGTGGCGCCGGGCGGTGCCGATCCCCTGGCCCGCGCTCGCGGCGGCGGGGGGGATCGTGCTCGCCATGGTGCTCTTCGCGGGCCGAGAGCGACCGGAAGCGCCTCCGTTTCCGACGCGCACGTTCACTTTCGAGGAGGGTGTCGAATGGCACGCGCAGTCGTAATTCTGCTCACCGCGGCTCTCGGGCTGACGGCCCAGGCCGCCACCGGGGATACCTATTCGGTGTCCCTCGAGGCCCGAGGCACGCACGTCAGGTCCGGGCTCGTGTTCGGGCCGACCGAAACGGTGTCGGACGCGGGCGCCGAGGTTCGCGTCGGAGAGTCCGCCTACGTCTATCTCTCCTTCTGGCGGCTCCCGTCCGGCGACTACTGCAATCGGGCCTCCGGGGGCTCTCGCTCGTTTGAAGAGATGCGCCAGAACCAGCCGGAGCCTGGCCACGAGGCGTTCCTCGCAACGATCCGTCCTCTCGGAAGCGAAATCGGAAAGGTGAAGTTCGAGGTCGACTGGGAGCAACTGCGTCGAGACGAATCGGGGCCCGCCGTGCGCGTCGGAGGCGACGTGCGCGTCGTGGAAATGCCCGAGGGCGAGGTTCATGTCCTCGATTTCCTCGCGGGGAAACCGACCGCCGAATCGTACTGCTACGCGAACGTCACCATCGGTGTCCGAGCCCGGATCCGCGAGGACGAAGCCCTCGCCGGCGCGCGATTCGGATACGACGTGTGGTGGAAGCACACCGACGAAAAGGGACGCATCGAGAACCGGAGATTCGTCGGTTCTGGGCGCCAGGGCGAGCCCCTGACCTTCAACCTCGGCGAGCGACGCCAGCCGGTTCCGGAGAGCCACGAGGGGAAGCGCTGGGATTCGATTATCGAGATGGTCGGAGAAGTTCAGGCGCGGGCTCGTGCGGATGGACGGATCGACCTTCGTCTCGGCGCGGGTCGCTGGGTGAGCACGGAACTGACCGGGACCCCGAGAACGGGCGGAATCGGCGACGGCGGCCGAAAGGTCGTGACGGTTTCACCGGGCGAAACGATCGCGCTGCGGCTGCCCTCGCCGCGAGGTAGGGCGGAGTTCGTCGATTCGAAGGCGTTCTACGCCGGCCACACCGACGAGTTGATCCTCACCGTGACGCGCGAAGAATAGGGACTGTCCCTATTTAGATGGTCGTTTCGTCGGGGATCACGGCGTTCTTGCGTACGATGACGATCCCCTCGCGGATGGCCCAGCCCGGTCCGTCCGCCTCCTGCAGCCCCTGCTTGTTGGTGATGCGGACGTTGCGGCCGATGTGCGCGTTCTTGTCGACGATCGCGTTCTGGATCAGCGTCCCCTCGCCGATCCCCGGCGGCGGGGAGCCGGGAGGCGCCGGCGGGAAGTAGGGGTCGAGCCCCATGATCAGCGAGCGCCGCACGGTCGCGTGGGTGAGGATCGAGCGGACGCCGACGATCGAGTCCTCGATCGTCGAGCCCACGACCTGCGTCCCCTCGCACAGGATCCCGTTGTTGAACCGCGTGGCGGTGATCACCGAGCCCGGGAGGTACCGCGGGTGGGTGTAGAACAGCCAGTTCGGGTCGCGGAACGAGAACGGCGGGTCGGCCTTCACCAGGTCCATGTGCGCGTCGTAGAACGACCGGATCGTCCCGATGTCGCGCCAGTACCCGCCGAAGGCGTAGGCCTGGACACGTTTCTCCTTCACCAGCGACGGGATCACGTGGTGGCCGAAGTCGCGCAGCTCCGGCCGGAGCGCCGACGCGAGCACGTCCTTGTTGAAGATGTAGATCCCCATCGACGCGAGGAAGGGTTTGCCCTCGGGGAGGCCGTACCGCGCAAGCAGCTGCGGGTCCGCCTCCATCCCCGCCCGCCCGGCGGCGTCCTTCGGCTTCTCGCGGAATTCCACGATCCGCCCCGTCGGGTCGGTGCGCACGGCGCCGAGCTCGCAGATCTCGGACTCCGTGCACGGCAGGACGCCGATCGTCAGGTCGGCGTTCGACTCCAGGTGCTCGCGGAGCATGAGCCGGTAATCCATCCGGTACATGTGATCGCCGGAGAGGATCATCACGAAGTCGCCGCGCGACTCGACGATGAAGTCGAGGTTCTGGCGGACGGCGTCCGCGGTCCCCTGATACCACGTGTCGTCGCCGGGGGTCTGCTGGGCGGCGAGGATCTGGACGAACCCCCTCGAGAAGTGATCGAAGGCGTACGTGCGCACGATGTGCCGGTGGAGCGAGACGGAGTTGAACTGCGTGAGCAGGAACATCCGCTCCATGCCGGAGTGGATGCAGTTGCCGATCGGGATGTCGATCAGCCGGTACTTGCCCGCGATCGGGACCGCGGGCTTGGAGCGCTGCGACGTGAGCGGGTCGAGCCGCTGCCCGCGCCCTCCGCCCAGGATGACCGTGATGACGTCGTGTTCCCGGCCCGTCGTCGGGACGCCGACCATGGGTACCCCTCCCGTAAGGGGGGAGTCTACAACGTCAGGCTCACCGCTTGACGATGCCGGAAGTCAATCGTTTGGCGCAGGCGGCGCAGAACCGCTCGTCCTTGAAGTCGATGTCCGCGAGCGCCCCCGTCGGCGCCATCACGCACCGCGGGTCCCGGCACTCCGGAAGCCCCTTGAGGCTTCCGATCGCCTGGAGGAGGACCTTGACCACCCGCGCGCGCTGTTTTCCGGGGTCGGCCTTCCGGCGGTAGAACGCCTCGCGCAGCCGCCGGACCGAGAAGACCGCGACGCGGTTCCGGGCGTCCATCTCCCCGAAAACCCCCTCGGTGTCGGGCTTGAAGAGGTCCACGTCGGTCACGAAGACGATCGCGTCGGGGTTGGCGGCGGGGACCATCACCTTCCCGGGCTCGGCGGGGGAGCCCCCCACGAGCTTCGCGACCCCTAGCCGGGAGAGCCCGGCCCTCAGCTCCGCCAGGAACGGCCCCGCGCGGTGCTGCCCCCGACCCACTTCCTCGGAGGTCCGCGGTACCGGGGCGGGCTGGCGCATCTCGACCGGGCGGCCGAGGACCTTCGAGACCTTGGCGACGGCCGCCTCGAGCTCGACGGGATCGAGTTTTCCGACGGGAACCACGGTCACGCGAAGTTCGGACATGGCGCCATCTTACGGCGCCCGCCCGGTGATCGAAAGGAAGAGGGTGAGCCAGTCCCGGAGGTGCCGGGTGAGCAGGAAGCGGTAGCGGACGAGCTCCCGCCCCTCCGTTCCCATCTCCCGCGCGGCCTGCGGGCGGTTCAGCAGATACCGGATCCGGAACGCCAACCCCTCCTCGGAGTGGACCAGGAATCCGGTCCGATGGTCGTGGACCTGCAGCGTGATCCCTCCCACGGCCCCCGCGACCACCGGTCTCCCCTTCCAGAGCGCCTCGGTGACGGTGAGCCCGAACCCCTCCTTCGTCGAGTTCTGGATCACGACGGTCGCCGCGCGCTGGAGCGCGTTGATCTCGAGATCGCTGTCGGGGGGGATGCTCAGGACGTGGACGTCGGGGTCGCCGCCGGCCTCCTCGCGGACCTCGCGCAGGACCTCCGCCCCTTCGGGGTCGTCGTCCGCGGTGCCGCCGACGAGGACGAGACGGCAGTCCTGCGTCCGGCGGACCTGACGCCAGGCGCGGATGACCCCCACCGGGTTCTTGAAGCGGTCGAAGCGGGAGACCTGGACGAGCAACGGCCGCGACCGGTCGAGGCCGAGGCCGGCGAGGCGGCGGTCGATCTCCCCTTCGGAGATCTCCCGGTTCTTGTCCGCGAGGGGGTCGATCGACGGGGGGATCAGGTATTGCGGGTGCGGCAGGTTCTGCGCGAACGGCGCGAGCGAGAACACCGACGCGTCGTAGGGCTCGACGAACCCCCGCAGGAATCGCCACACGGGGCGATAGGGCTTCGAGGCGTCGATGTGGCATCGCCAGATCCACGGGCAGCGTTTCTCGGCGAACCGGATCAGCGGAGCGGGCTGCGGGTCGTGGATGACGACGACGTCGGCGTCGAGCTCGAGTCGGGCGGCGTTCTTCCGGTTCGTCTCGAGGTAGGCCTCGCGCTGCGCGGGGGTGAGCTCGAGTCGATCCCCCTGCAGCGCGTTGTGCATGCGCTTGGTCGTCGCGAAGTACTCGGGGGTTCCCTCGAGGACCTCCCAGCGGGCGTCCAGCCCGAGCTCGTTGAAGAGCGGGACATGCCGCGCGAGCAGCTCCGCGACCCCGCCGCCCACGCGCGTCGAGTTGACCACCACGAGTCGGAGCCCCTCGAGTCGCGCCGCCAGCCGCCGGAGCAGCGCGATCCGGTCGCGGCCGACGACCTCGGCGTACTGATCGAGCCGGGCGGCCTTCATGCGTCGCCCTCCTCGGGATGTCCCTCCAGGATGCGCAGGATCCGGTGGCGCAGCTCCTCGAGGCTGAAGAAGTAGAAGTCGATCCGGCGAAGTCGTGAGACCTCCGCCGACGCGCCGAACTCCGCCTCGAGCCAGCGGGAGTAGTCGTCCGCTCCGCCGCGCAGCTTCGCCTCGTGGAAGTGGAAGTAGAGGCTGCTCAGGGGCGCATGGGCGATCCCCTCGTGCAGCTCCGCGACGCTCCACGCCTCGCGATCGGTCGGAAGCTCGAGGTAGTGCCCGGAGGCGAAGTGGAACTCGAATCCGCGCCGGGCCCACGGAACCCCGGCGAGCCCGTCGAGGTGCTCCTCCACGACCTCGAGGACGACCGCCCTGGCCTGCTCGAGGTCGGTCCGCTTGAAGGGCTCGATCGCGCTGAGCTTCTCGGCGAGCGCGCGATCGCCGAGCGCCTCGGCGACCCAGGTCGCGAAGTCGTTCGGGTAATCCCACGACCCGTAGCGATGCGCGAGGAACGACCGGTACAGGTGGTGGTGCACGACCTCGCCGGGAACCCGACGGAGCTGGTCGGCGAGCTCCTGGAGATTCGCCGCGCGAAGCCCCGTGACGACGACGAGCCCCTCGTAGTCCACGAACCGGAACGGCGCGCGCGCGCGCACCGACGCCAGGGCGGTCAACGGACACCTCCTTCCGAGAATCGCGCGAGCGCGTGGAGAAAGCGGTGCATCGCGTCGGGCGAGGCCAGCCGCCAGCGGGCCGCGGTCGCGATCCCCGGCGGGCCGACCTGGACCGTCGTCGCACCGGGACCGAGCGCCCGGAAGAGGTCCTCGTCGGTGCGATCGTCCCCCGCGGCGACGACCGAGGGGTCCTCCGGCGCGGCCTCCCGCACCGGGGGCCACGTCGCGGCGACGCGTCCCTTGTGCGCGCCCGCCGGGCGCAGCTCCGTCACCCGCCGCCCGCCGATCCGCTCGAGCCCCGACAAATCGTCCCGCGCGAGCGTGCGACGCAGCTGAAGCCGCCACGCGCTCAGCCTCGAGTCGTCCAGCTCGCGATCGTGGACGGCGAAGCCGGCGGGCTTCCGCTCGACGAAGACCCCGTCCCAACCCTCGGCGAGACCCTCGACGCGCCGCGCGAGCCTTTCCAGGCGCTCCGACATCGCGGGTTCGAGCGCGAGCCGCACGCCGGGGGCCTCCAGGCCGTGGCTCCCGAAGATGGCGATCGGACGCCCCCCGAACAGCTCGAGCACCTCCGCGGCCGGTCGACCCGAGACGAGCGCCGCCCGCCATCCGAGCGCCCCCAGGCGATCGAGCGACGCGAGGATCCCGCCGGGAATGCGGACCTGCTCGGGACGGCGAGCGATCGGGGCGAGGGTGCCGTCGACGTCGAGGAGCAGCACGCGGGCGGCCGCCCGGCGACGGGCGGCGGCGGCCACGTGGGTCGCGAGCGCCTCGGGTCGCACGGCGGATCTCACCCCGCGCGCTCCGCCCGGACCGCCCCCCCGGGGGGGAGCGCGAGGCAACGTTCCGCCCATGCCGTCGCGGGGTTGGCCTCCACGAAGGGGCGCATCCGGTCCATCCGCTCGCGCCGCTCGCGCTCGGGCATCGAGAGCGCGCGGACGAGGGTCGTCGCGAAGGCCTCGACGTCGTTCGGGTTCACGGCGAGCGCCCCCGGAAGATGCTCGGACACCCCCGCGAACTCGCTGAGGACGAGCACGCCGTCCCCGTCCCGCCGCGACGCCACGAATTCGGGGGCGACGAGGTTCATCCCGTCGCGCAGGGGGGTCACGAGCACGACCGACGCCGCGAGGTAATGCGCGACGAGCTCGGGACGGTCGAGCGCCCGGGCGCGGTAGTGGATCGGAACCCACCCCTCCCCTCCCCACTCGCCGTTGATCCGGCCGACCTGGCGGTCGATCTCCCGCTTCATCTGGCGGTATTCCTCGACCTGGTGGCGGCCGGGCACGACGACCTGGAGGAAGGCGAAGGTCCCGGCTTTGGACGGGTTGGTCCGGAGCATCCGCTCGACGGCGAGGAACCGCTCGAGGATCCCCTTGGTGTAGTCGAGCCGCTCGCCGCCGAAGAGGATCGGACGCGGGCCGTAGGCGCGGCGGATCTGCACGGAGCGGGCCTTCACCTCCGGATCCTCCGCGAGCCGCACGAAGTCCGCCGCGTCGATCCCGATCGGTTCCGCCGAAGCGCGCGTCGAGCCCTCCTCGTGCTCGAGGGTGATCGGCCCGCGGATCTCGTCGTCCGGGGCGACGACCCCGAGCGAGCGGGCGGACTCGACGAAGTTCCGTTTGTACCGCCCGACCTGGAACACGATCGTGTTCGCGCCGAGCAGTCCCCGGAGAACCTCCTCGCGCCAAGGCAGGACGCGGAAGATCTCCGCCGGCGGGAAGGGGATGTGCAGGAAGAAATCGACGCGCCCGCCAAAGCCGAGCTCGCGCAGCAGGCGCGGCACCAGCATGAGATGGAAGTCGTGGACCCAGATGCGCTCGCCCGGGCGCGCGTAACGAAGCGTCGCCTCGGCGAAGCGCCGGTTGACCTCGCGATAGGCGACCCAGTCCTCCGGCTCGAGGACGGTTTTCCCGGGGAAGTCGTGGAAGAGAGGCCACAACGCGCGGTTGGAGGCGCCGTGGTAGTACCGCGCGACGTCCCGCTCGCTCAGCGGCACTCCGCACAACACGACGCCCGACGCGAGACGCGTCGAGCGAGGCCTCGCCCAGCTCTGCGCCACCGCGGCTGCGGAGGGGAGCATCGCGCCGTCCCAGCCCACCCACTTCCCGCCGCGCTCCGCGAGCACCGGCTCGATCGCGTTGACCAGACCGCCGACGTTGCGTTTGGGCGCTCCGCGCCCCGGCTCGCGACCGATGTCGTAGGGCAGCCGATTGCTGACGACGACCAGTCCCTCGGCCACGCATTCCTCCTTCTTCGGCCGGACTCCATCGACCCTAGTGCCGTGTGCCGCCCCCCGCAACGACACCAACTCCGTGGGCGTGGTGGAGTTTCGGCGCCGGCGGGCCCGCCGCAGGGCGCTCACACTGCATCGCCTTTCCCTCGAGACACTCGGCGTCCGTGGGCGCGGCACGAAGCGGCCTGCGAGGGCGGTCCGCGGAGGGGACGTCGGGGTGGACGCGGCCCCATCCGCCCCTGCTTCAGGTCAAGTCCCGCCACGGACGGATCGCCCCGGGAAGGCTAGAATCCCGGCCCGTGAGCCCTCCCGAAACGCTGCTTGCCGCCCTCGGCGCCCTCACGGACGACCACGAGCTCGACGATTTCCTCGAGCGGCTCCCCCTCGACGAGCTCGACGAGCTCGCCCGCCACGCGCTCGCCCGGCTGCGGCTCGAGGGGGACGCGCCCTCGCACGACGCGCGGCGCGAGGCGTGGGAGCTGCTCGACGTCCTGCGCCGCTCGACGGTGCTCCGGCGCATCGCGCAAGCCGGCGCGGTCGAGGCGTGGGCGGCGCGCATGCTCGAGCTCGTCGAGGCGTCCCACTACACGACGGGGCTCCTTTTCCGGCGGCGCGCCGCCCGGTACGGCTCGAAGACCCTCTTCGAGATCCCGGCGGCGGGGGGGTGGCGGTCGCTGAGCTGGCGCCACACCGCGGCACGGGTGGAGGCGCTGGCCCGGGGGCTGCTCGCCACGCTCGGCTCCGAGGACCCGCCTCGCGTCGCGATCCTCTCCGAGAACCGACCGGAGATGGCGATCGCGGATCTCGCCTGTTTCTCCGCCGGGATCGTCACCGTGATCATCCCCGGCAACTCGACCGAGGCCGACGTCGCCTACATGCTCCGGCACGCCGGCGCGGCGGCGATTCTCGTCTCCGACCGCGAGCAGCTGCGGAAGGTCACCCGGCAGCGGGAGGCGCTCCCCGGGCTCAAGCACGTGTTCGTGATGGACGCGGTCGCCGCCGGCAAGGACGCGGTCGCCCTCGACGAGGTGTCCTCGCGCGCCGGGCAGGTCCCGCTCTCCGCCCTCGAGGACCGGGCGCACGCCTTGCGGATCGGCGACCTCGCGACCGTGATGTACACCTCGGGGACCACCGGCAAGCCCAAGGGAATCCGGTTCACCCATCGCAACATCGTCTACAAGCGGTTCTGCCGCGCGCTCGCCCTCCCCGAGATCGGCGAGGACGACGTCTTCCTGTGCTACCTCCCCCTCTTCCACACCTTCGGGCGCTACTTCGAGATGATGGGGTGCGTGTTCTGGGGGGCGACCTACTGCTTCCTCGAGAACCCCTCGATCGAGGCGATGGTCCAGGGGATGCGCCGCTTCCGCCCGACGGTGTTCATCAGCGTCCCGAAGAAGTGGATCCAGCTCTACGAGGCGATCGCCCTCGAGGCGCCTCCGGACGCCAGCTCCGACGACGCCGTCCTCGAGGCGACCCGCCGCCTCACCGGCGGACGGCTGCGCTGGGGGCTGTCGGCGGCCGGGCATCTCGACAGCTCGATCTTCCGGTTCTTCCAGCAGCAGGGGATCGAGCTGATGAGCGGCTTCGGCATGACCGAGGCGACCGGCGGCGTGACCATGACCCCGCCCGGGAGGTACCGGGACGACTCGCTCGGCCTTCCGCTCCCCGGGATCACCTGCCGCCTCGCCGAGGACGGCGAGTTGTGGATCCGCGGCCCGTACGTCACGGAGGGTTACCTCGACCTCCCCGAGGGGGAGGAGGGGATCGGCGAGGACGGCTGGCTGAGGACCGGCGACCTCATGGAGAAGGACCACGACGGGCACATCCGCCTCGTGGACCGCAAGAAGGAGATCTACAAGAACGTCAAGGGCGAGACGATCGCGCCGCAG
The DNA here is from genome assembly GCA_036376135.1 of Candidatus Polarisedimenticolaceae bacterium. Taxonomy (NCBI): domain Bacteria; kingdom Pseudomonadati; phylum Acidobacteriota; class Candidatus Polarisedimenticolia; order Candidatus Polarisedimenticolales; family Candidatus Polarisedimenticolaceae; species Candidatus Polarisedimenticolaceae bacterium. Next base: position 26,358 of record DASVAW010000149.1, read on the forward strand.
CGGATCGAGGGGTTGTTCCGCGAGTTCGAGTCGGTCGGCCGCGTCTTCCTCGTCGGGGACCACCGCGAATACAACACCGCGCTGATCTACCCCAACCCGAAGGCGACCCACGTCGACCTGGCCGCGATGAAGGACGACGAGGAGCGCAAGGGGCACTTCCGGTCGATCGTCGCGTCGGTGAACGCCTTCCTCTCCCCGTTCGAGCGGATCGTGGACTTCGCGCTGATCGATCGCGACTTCGATCCGCATCGCGGCGAGCTGACCTCGAAGGGGAGCTTCCGGCGCAAGGCGATCGAGGCGAACTTCGCCCCCGCGGTGGCGCTGCTCTACCGCCGCGCGAACCTGCGCGTGGGCGGCGCCGACGTGGTCTTCCCGAACTGGCTCTTCCAGGCCCTCGGCCTCACCGCGCAGGATCTCCAGATCGAGCCCGACCGCCTCGTCCTCCCCGGGGGGAAGTCCCTTCACGTCCGCCGACTCCAGGACGGGATCACCCTCGTCGGCTCGATCGTCTACGCCCACCCGGCCCACGAAGCGCTGCAGATCGGCGTGTTGCTCACGACCCCGCGCCTGTGGCTGGGGAACGACGAGCTCGTCGACTTCGCCGATCTCGAGATCCGCCTGCGGGAGCGCCCCGGCCGCGCGGGAGACCGCATCGAGTGGAAGGGGCGCGCCTCGCAGTTCGCGCACGCCTCGGCGGTCTACGACGCGCTCCAGGCGCCGCACCAGCGCGCCGAGCTCGACCTCATGGACCTCCACCGCGCGGCGCTCCTGCTCGCCGGTCCCGACGACAAGCCGGCGATCGCCGCGGTGCACGTCCTCGAGCGCGCGATGGTCCAGGAGGAGGGGCCGCTGGCCGAACCCGCGCGCGTCCTGCTCGGCCGCGTCGCGGCGGCTCCGTCGCTGGCCGTGAGGCGGCGGGCGTTCCTCACGCTCCTCCCGGCCGAACGTCCCTCGCGCGTGCGCGAGTCGCTGCGCCGGTTCCTGTCGACTCCGGGCGTGATCCTCGACGCGGAGACCCGCCAGTCGCTGTGCGAGCGCAACCTCGACGACGTCCGGCTCGAGGCCTTCCTCGCCGAGGCCGAGCACCTCGCCTCGACGGAGACCGCGCCGCGCGGGGTCGAGCGCCGGCTCGCGTCGATCCTGCGCCTGCTCGCGGAGTACGGCGCCGCGCACCCGACGCGTTACCGCAAGCTGCGCGCCGCCTTCGTGCGCCTCGCGGCCTTCGCCGCGCTCCCCGACGCGCGCGAGGAGGCGGCGCGGATGCGCAGCGAGATGCGCAAGGGGTTCCGGGCCTGGATGGGACCGTCGTCGCGCGTGGGCGTCGATCCCGAGACCGGCCAGGAATACCGCTGGGACGACGTCGTGACCTTCGAGGAGGACGTCCCGGAGGACGACCGCCGCAGGCTCCTGTCCGCGATCCGGACGACCCCGGTCATCCGCGAGGCGGTGTTCCTCTTCTCGGGAGGCGCGATGCCGCGCCTGTCCGACATCCCTCCCGGCGGCGTGTGGGTCCGGACCCTCGGCTCCAAACACGGCAAGAACGTCTACCGCGTCACCGTGCAGACCCGTTTCCAGGGCTCGTACGACCTCGCGTTGAACGTGAACCACGAGCTCCCCGCCCAGCGCATCCAGGACGAGATCCGCTGGCTGATCTTGTGCGGCGACACCGGCGACCGCCCGCCCCTCGTGGAGGACTTCGGCGGCTACTGGCCCGAGTTCGACCTGTGGAGCGAGGAGTACATCCCCGGCGACACCCTCGACCGCGTCCTCCGGCGCCTCTCGCGCCACGCCAACGACGAGGACCGCTTCAAGGGGCTGTGGCCGTTCTTCGCCTGGAGCGCGCTCGCCGCCCACCTCGATTTCTGGAACCGCACCGGGCGCTCGGTCGAGGTCGCCGACCGCGCGGGGGCGAACGTCATCGTTCCGACCCACGACTACCAGACGGGCGCGCGCCTGGTCTCGATCTCCTCGGTGCGCCCGCACAAGGGGCTCGCCGAGACCTTCCGGTTCTTCCGCGAGGAGTTCTCCGATCCGATCGAGCGCCAGTACCCGACCCTCCAGGGAGAGGTTCGCTGGAACGTCGTCCTCTCGGCGCTGCTCGAGGCGGTCGGCGAGCAGGAGGGCCTCCGGATGCTGCGCGAGCTGCAGCACCGCGACGCCGGCCACCTCTCCGAAGGGCTCGCCGCGAGCCTCGCGACGTACATCCCCGCGGTGGAGGCGCACGGCTTCCTCCCCATGCGGCTCTACTTCGCGATCCGCCGCTACCGCCGCTGGGCGAAGCTGTCGATCGATCCGACCCCGTCGGCCTGCGCGCGCAACGTGCAGGAGCTTTGGGACTCCTACGGCCTCTCGAAGCTGATTCCGCAGTACCCCGGCGCGCGACTGCGCTTCTTCCGCCAGACCGTCTTCGAGTCCGCCCCCGAGCCCCTCGCGATGGGGCTCGAGGAGATCCACGAGAAGCTGCGGCGGCGCGAGCTTTCGTCCGACGCCCTCCCCGACGCGATCGCCGACCTGCGCGCGCGCATCGAGGTGGGCCCCGAGGAGGACTACTTCCTGGCGCGGCTGTCGTTCCCCTACCTTCGCCCGGAGGACGACGCGGGGTTCGTGCAGACCGACTTCGGCGGCCGCCACCAGAGCGAGATCGTCGTCACCCTCGAGGACGGCGACGGCAACCCGTTCCAGGTCCGCCACGCCCTCACCCCCAAGGAGGTCGGGCGCCTGCACCGCCTCTTCCTGAGCGCCAAGCTCGACGTCCGTTTCCGCCCCGAGCACCAGTACCTGGTCGCGATCAACGAGCGGCAGCAGATCATCGGAGGGATCTTCTACGACGTGGAGCCGCAGGCGCGCTCCGCCCACCTCGAGAAGATCGTCGTCGGCGAGCGTTACCGGAAGAAGGGGGTCGCCGACGGCCTGATGAACGAGTTCTTCAACCGCCTGCGCGCGCAGGGGTTGAAGACCGTCACGACCGGCTTCTTCCGGCCGGAGTACTTCTACGCCTACGGGTTCGCGATCGAGAAGCGTTACGCGGGGCTCGTGAAGAACCTCACGGACGGGGCGAAGGGCTAGGCCCGGCTCATTCCCCCGACTTCAGGACCGCCTGGAGCTTCTCCTCGTCCACGTACTTCGTGAACTCGCCGAGGTTCGCCGCGACGCCCTCGTCCGAGAACAACCCCTGCGCGGCGACCTGGCCCAGGACCGAGAAGCTCGACTGCATCGCGGTCTGCGGCTCGTATTTCATCGCCTTCTTCGTCTCGTTCTTGCAGGTGTCGGTGAGCAGCGTCTGGAACAGCTGCGCGACGTCGCGGTTGAGCCCGTCCCGCTGCTCGGCCGTGATCGCGGCGATCGACTTCACGTCGGGGTGCGTCGCCGCCATCGCGAAGAACCACTTGATCAGCGTGGTCTTGTCGGCGTCGGAGCTCTTCTCCACGAGGCACTGGGCGAGATCGTCGCCGTACGGGCCGGCGTGGGCGGGCACGGCGAGAGCGGGAACGAGCAGCGCGGCGGCGAAGACGGAACGAAGAACGCGCATGGAAACCTCCTGCCGCCCGAAGCTAGGGTCCGCTCCCCACGAGGTCAACCCGGCCCGACTGGAGTTATGCTCCTGCCGGAGTTTGGCCATGCGACTTACGGGAATCGTCGTTGCCCTGGCATTCGGCAACGCGGCCGCGACGCCACCCGCCCCCGACCTTCTCGACCGCGCCGCCGACGCCGTGGACCTCGCGCGCGAAGCCGGGCTGCGGATCACCTGCATCGAGCGGGTCCGCGAGGCGCGTTACGACGGGTCCGGCGAGGCCGTGAGCGAGAACGAGCGGACGTTCCACTGGGACCTCGAGCGCGACGGCGCCGGCCTGGCGGCGGTGCGGGCGAAGCCGGGCGGACGCGTCGTCGCCGGCCCCGACGACGCCTTCGGGGATCTGCGCTGGCCCGACTCCCACGCGTGGCTCGGAATCCTCGGCCGAGAGAATCGCGGGTTCTTCCGGTTCGACGACCTGGGCCTCGATCGCGCGACGGCGCGCCTCGCGTTCCGCGGCGCGCTCCCCTACGACCACGGCGACGACGTCCGGGAGTGGGAAGGGCGGATCGAGCTGGATCCGCAAACCGGCAGGATTCTGGCGATCGAGGCGGCGCCTTCGTCCCAGCTCGGACGCGGGATCAAGCGCTTCGATCTGGACATGAAGAAGACCCGGTGGGTCGTCAAGCTGTTCGGCGGCACGATCGCGCAGGGGCGTTTCGGCAGGCGCCCGAAGGCCGCGGCCGCCCGGGTCCGGATGCAAACCTCCTCCGAAGGCACCGCGCTTCCGGGCGAGGTCCGGTACGAGACGTTGCGCTGGGCCCGCCGCGGCGTCACCGCGCTCGAGCGGGCGCAGCTGCGGATCTACGAAGACTGCCGTCGCGTCGAGGCCGCGGCGTCGGATCCCGCGCTCGGGGATCGCGTCCCCTGAGCGTGAAGGGCCAGCGCCGCGTGCAACCCCCGGTGCACCGGCGTCGGAACGCCCGCCCGCTCCCCGCGCCGCACGACGGCGCCGCTGAGCCACTCGATCTCCAGGGGGGCGCCGCGAAGGAGGTCGTTCGCCATCGACGAGCGTCCTTCCGCGGGAAGGGTGTCGACGAACCGCATCCGGTCGTCGACGAAGGCGTCGTCGATCGCGACCCCTTCCGCGCGCGCGAGGGCGGCGATCTCCAGCATCGCGTCGCGCAGGAGGGCTCTCGTCGCCGGATGGGCGCGCACCTCCCCGATGGTCGCACGCGTCGCGGCGGTCATCCCGCTCACGGAGGCCAGGAAGACGAACTTCTCCCAGGTCGCCCGGCGGATGTCGGGGCTCGCGACCGCGTCGATCCCCGCGGACGAGAGGACTTCGACGACGCGGCGCACGCGGTCGGACTCGCCGCCGCCGAGCTCCCCCACCACGATCCGCTGGACCTTTCCCGTATGCACGATCACGCCGGGTTCGGGGCGGTTCGCAAGGATGTACGTGACGGCGCCGAGGACGCGGCCGGCCCCCGCCGCGTCCACGAGCGCGTCGTCCTTGTCCACGCCGTTCTGCAGCGAGAGGACCACGCCTTCCGCTCCTAGCAGCGCAGGGATCGACGGGAGGATCGAGGCCGTGTCGCCCAGTTTCACCGCCACGATCAGGAGCTGCACGGTGGCCACCTCGGCCGGATCGCCGAAGACCGCGACCCGCTCGAGGCGGAGGTCCCCGAGCTCGCTTCGGACCCGCAGGCCCGACCGGCGCATCGTCGCCGCGTGCTCCCCGCGCGCGAGGAACCACACGTCGTGCCCGGCCGCGGCGAGGCGCGCGCCGTAGTACCCGCCGACCCCTCCCGCTCCCAGGATGGCGATCCTCACCGATCCCTCCCCGCGCCCCGCGCCCAGCGCAACACCTCCGCGATCGTCGGCTCCTTGCCGTACATCAGCATTCCGATCTCGAAGATCCGTCCCGCCGCGCCGCGGACCATCCACACCGATGCGGCCAGCAGCGCGAGGGAGAGGACGATCTCCACGATGCCCGGATCGGAGAGGACCTGGCGCATCGGCAGTGCGGGGGCGCTGGTCAACGGGAAAAGCGACAAGAACCGGGCGATCCCCCCGTCGGGATCGCGGATCACCGCGATCGAGAGGACGACCGGGATGACGGGGAGCATCAGGAGCGACGAACGGCTCGACGTGTTGGGATCGTCGAGCGTGGCGGCCACCGCGGCGAAGAAGGCGTTCCAGAGGAGAAGCCCGAGGATCGTCGTCGCGACGAGCGTGACCAGGACCGACGGGCGCACGGCGGCGGCGGGGAGCGCGAAGCCCGAGGTGAGGCTCAAGGCCCCGAAGACGAGCAGGCTTCCGACCGCCATGTTGGCCACGCCGACGAGGGAATACGCGGCGATCCCGACGATCTTCCCGTCGATCCAGGCCTGCGGCGGGATCGCGGAGAGGACGGACTCGGTCACGCGCAGCTGCTTTTCCCCGGTGATCCCCGTGAGGACGTAGGCCATGCTCGTGAACGCCGCCGTCAGGAAGACTCCGATGAACACCCCGGCGGCGATCTTCTCCGCTTTGCCGCGCCGCTCGACCGAGGGATCGAGGAATCGGACCGCGAGAGGAGGCTCGGCCACGATGCGTGCGAGCGTCTCGGGAGCGAGCCCGGCCTCGGCCAGACGCTCGCGGCGCACGACGTCGTGCAGCAGGGCCGCGAGCTCCACCCGGTACCTGGGGTCCTTCTCGACGACGAGCTCGAACGCCCCGCCCGCGTCCCTCGACAGGATTCCCTGGATCTCCCCCTCGCGCAGGGCGGAGACATCGGTCGCCCGATCCGGCGACGCGGGGACGAAGCGGAATCGGCCCTCGGCCGGCGCCTCGAGCGCGACGCCGGAAACCGAAACGACGATGGTGCGGCCCCTGGCGCCCGCAACCGTCAACGCGCCGCCGAGAACCGCGCTGACGACGAGGAAGAAGAGGATTCCGAGCAGCTGGTCTTTCCACTTGAAATAGCGGCGGAACTCCCACCGGGCGACGAGCGCGGCCTGCTGCAGGTGGCTCACCCCTCACCTCCTCCCAGGCTCGCGTCGTCCGCGCGTACCGCGCGCACGAAGACGTCGTGCAGCCGTGGACGCTCGGTGGCCAAGCCCCGGATCGGCGTTGCGCCGACGGCCCTCGCGAGGAACCGAGGGAGCTCCGCGCCGGCGCTCAGGGTCAGGAGCACCTCGCCGTCGCCTTGCACCGACTCGAGCGCGTCGACGTCGGGATCGGACCGGAGCGCGTCGACCGACGCTCCCGGATCGAGCGTCAGCCTCACGCGCGGGCGGGAGTCCAGGCGGTCGCGCAGCTCGGCCATGGAGCCCGAGAGGATCTCGCGCCCGCGGTTGAGGAGGAGGACCCGGTCCGCCACGCGCTCGACGAGGTCCATCTGGTGTGCGGAGAGCAGCACCGTGGTCCCCTGGTCCCGAAGGCCGCGCACCAGATCGACGAAGAAGTCCTGGCTGAGCGGATCGAGACCGGAGAAGGGCTCGTCGAGAATCGCGAGGGCCGGACGGTGGAGGATCGAGGCGATCAGCTGCACGCGCTGCTGGTTTCCCTTCGACAACGCGTCGACGCGATCGTCGATCCGGTCGAGGAGCCCCACCCGCTCGAGCCACGCGCGGGCGCGGGCCTCCGCCTCACGACGCTCGAGACCGCGAAGCCTGCCGAAATGCACGAGCGTTCGCAGGACGGGAACGTCCCGATAGAGTCCGCGGTCCTCGGGGAGGTACCCGATGCGTTCCGCCGTCGCGCGCGGGTCGTGCCCGGCCGCCGAGAGCTCGATGCGGCCCTCGTCGGGGGCGAGGATACCCACGATCATGCGAACGGTCGTCGTCTTCCCCGCCCCGTTCGGGCCGAGCAGCGCGAACACTTCCCCCTCGTGCACCTCGAAGGAGAGGTTCTCCACCGCCGGGCGGCCGACGAACCGCTTCGAGACTCCGCGAACCAGCAGAACGCGAGGATGCACGGGGTTCCCGTCCTCGATGGGATCTTACTCCTCGGTCGCCGAATCAAGGCCCGGCGAACCGTCCCTCTCGGAGGGCGCGTCCGATCTTGTGTCCGAAACCGAGCACAGGGAGCGGGTCACTTCGCGTGCCCCTCGTGTCCGCCCGCGGCCGCGATGGCGTCGTGCACCCCCTCGACGTAGTGCACGTAGATCACGTACGCCTCGACGAACTCCCGCCCCGCCGCGACGCTCGTGTCCTTCGTCTTCGATGCTTCGAGCACACGCCGGTACTTCGCGTCGATCTCGGAGGTGAGGTGACCGACGATCGCCCGGGTCATCGCCTCGTGCGATCCACCGGCGATCGCCTTGTCGGCCATCGCGACGATCGGCTCGACCGGTTCGTCCTTGATGCCGGTGTACGGCGCGCCCTCGCCCTCGCGATGCACCCGCACCAGGGTCTCGAAGAAGTAGCGGTCGGCGAGGTCCCGCGCTTCGGGGCCCTTCGTTCGCACGGCGAGGGTCGAGTCGAACGCCTTCCGGATTTCGGGTTCCTTCGCGGCCATCACCCACTTGAGGACGGGCGTGACGTCCCCCTTCTCCAGCGCGAGCCGGGCGTCCACGAGCACGGGGCCTTCGAGGGTGTCGCAGTGGGCCCGTGCACCGGCGCAGCCAAAGACGGAGGCGAGGCCGACGAAGAGCGTTGCGATGTACTTCATGGGACAACTCCCCCTTTCGCTTCGGGGCCCGTGAAGCTCCTTCAAACGATGCGCGAACACGCTACGCCCGACACCCCGCAACGTCCAGAGCGTCGTGCTCGGTTCACTCACGCCCCCGCTCCATCGCCACGTGCCACGGCCGGCAGGGCGAGCTTCATACGATCTCCTCCCCCGCGAAATGCAGGACGTATTTCTCCTCGACGACGGGGACACCCCACGGGGCTCCGGGCACCTCCTCGACCTTGACGAAACCGGCGGCGCGGTAGAGATGCGCCGCGGCCTCGAGGGCGCCCACCGTCCAGAGGAAGATCGAGACGTACCCCTCGTCGCGCGCGAACGCGACCGCCTCCTCCAGCAGGCGCCGGCCGATCCCCGACCCGCGCGCTTCGGGGACGACGAGGTAGAAGCGCAGCTGCGCGATGTCGTCGGAGGCGTCCACGATCGCCACGCAACCGAGGAACTTCCCGTCTCGCTCGGCGATCCAGAGCCGTTCACGCGAGGAGCCGCGCAATGCCAGTTCCGAGAGCGGCCCGGCGACGTAGGCTTCGAAGCTCGCGTCGAAGCCGTATTCCCTCGAGTAGAGATCGCCGTGGAGGTGGACGATCGTCCCGAGGTCTCCGGGGCGGAGGGAGGTGCGGAGGGTGAAGGGGAAGGGCGCTCTCATCGGGGTTTCCGAACGCGCTTTCGCGGGGAGGGCGTCATCCTCCCGGGGCGTGGCTCCGCGACTCCCCTACGCCAGTAAGGATCGGCCGCCTGCCTCGCCTCGTCCAGGATCTCCTGAAGCTCTCCGGGGCGCAGTCGCGTCTTCACGCTCGGGATGTCGAGAGGAGAGGCCGCCTCACGGAGTGGGCGAACGGCGAAAACGCTCCCGTCCCGCCTGCGGATGCGGACCTCACCCTCCTTCGACGCCTCGTCGAGAACGGCGGCGAGCTGCTGCCGCGCATCGGAGTAGGTATAGACCTTCATCACGTCACCTCGAGAACTTCGACGCCGACTTCCGCGGCCACCTGGCGCAGGCGGTGATCGAGGGTAAGCAAAGGCGCATGGGCCCTGGACGCCGCCGCGAGCATGTAGGCGTCGTAGGCATAACTCCGGGTCAATGCCGCGATCCGGAGTGCCGCGTCCATCGAGACCTCGACCGTTCGAATCGGAATCTCCATGAACAACGCCCAGGCGTCGATCAACTGTCGCTCGTCGATGCGGCCCCGCCGGTGCGCGACGATGAGCGCGTTCCCAACCTCCCACGGTACGGAGGCGGGCGCGACGAGCCCCGCCCCCCGAGTCGCCCGCACGATCGCATCGCGCTCGGGTTCCCCCAGGACTACCGCCACCACGGCGGAGGTATCCAACACGATCCGCATGTCGCCTCCGTGTTGGCCAATTGTACAAGTCGTGGCCCGGAGGTCAAGCCGAGAACGGAGGGGCACCCGCCGCCCCCTCCTCGGCGCTCACCCCAGAGAAACCCCGCCGCGAACCACCACCCCCGACCCCTCGGCCACGAAAGCCGACGACGGGGGACGCGACAGCACCGTCTCGAACTCCGCGCCGTAGAGCGGTGCGACCGGCCCCTCGAAGGACGCCGCATCCGCCTTCCAGACGCGCCAGGGCGGGTGCTCGACGCGGTACTCGACCGTCGAGCCGTCGCGCTGGGTCACGTACCCCCAGTAGTGCTCGGTGATGAACTCCTCCTCCGAACCCGAGGCCGGGAGCACGGGTTCGCCGGAGAAGGCCGCCGAGAGCGAGTAGCGATGACCTGCGAGGCTCCAGCCGTATCGGGCACGGCCGGGGACGACGACGTCATGGTCCATCGGCAGGGCGACGTAGTTCTCGTTGTAGACGGTGCGCGCGACCCAGGCGATCGCGGCCTTCGGGACGATCTCCTTCACGAAGACGACGCCGCGACGCCGTCCTTCCGGCCCTTCGCGCCGCACGTAGCAGCGGAGGTTCACCTCGTCGAAGTCGCGGTGGAACGGGATCGGGATCGATCGGACGCGGGTGTCGAGGAACCGGAAGCCGACGACGCTGACGAAGGTGCGGCCGTTCCAGAGGTCGATCGTGGTCCCGCGGGGGGTGCGCGCGCGAAGCAGCTCCGGGTCGATCTCCCAGTTGAGCATCACGAGCGTGCGCCAGTCGGCGGTCAGGAAGACCGGCGCCTCCTGCGCGGTGCTCACGGCGCCTCGTCGTCTCCCCCGCCCGGACCGGCGGCGTTCCCGGCCGTGGCGTCCTCGAGGATCTGGCGCGCACGCTCGAGATCCTCTTCGGAGACGTAAACCTCGACACCGCGCGCGAAGCTCAGCGCCGGATCGACCGACCCGCAGTCGTCGGAGAAGACGATCGCCCGGATGCCTTCGGAGGCGAGCACGCCCGCGACGAAATCCGCCTCGTGGCGCGACGAAAAGGTCTTCAGGAGCGCCGGGGCCGCATGTCCGCTCATCGACTCGCCGGTCATCGGTTCACCTCGTGCCGCCGGGGGGCGGCGAAGGATCCTCGACATCAGGAGAACAGCGGTGGGGGGGCCTGTCAAACCGACCCGGCTCAGAACCCCTGGACGGCCTTCAACGCGGGCTCGACGAACACCGCCGGCCACAGGCCGCCCAGCGTGACGAGCACGACGCACAACATCACCGCGGCGAGGATCGGCGCCGGGACCGTGAACGGCTCGGCCTGCTCGTCCTTCTCGATGAACATCCACCGGGCGACGTTCAGGTAGTAGAACAGCGCCACGACGGCGAGGACCGCGCCGAGGAAGACCAGCCACCACAACCCCGCCTTCCCGGCGGCGAGGAAGACGTAGAGTTTCCCCCAGAAGCCGAGCACGAACGGGATCCCGCCGAGCGAGAGGAGGAAGACGAGGAACGCCCCGGCGACCGCGGGCGATCGACGCACGAGGCCGCGCACCCCCTCGAGCGTCGGCTCGATCCCCGCGGCCTCGATCGCCGCGATCGCGAGGAAGGCGCCGGCGTTGGAGAACAGGTAGGCGACGAAGTAGAAGAGCGCCATTCCCGCGCCGAAGTCGGTCCCGGCGGCGAGCGCGGTGAGGACGTATCCGACGTGCGCGACGCCGGAGTACGCGAGCAGACGCTTGAGGTTCGTCTGCGGGAGCGCGAGGAGATTGCCGAGGACCATCGTGAGGCCGGCGAAGACCGCCAGGGTGGGAAGCCACGACTCCGTCCGCCCGGCGAACGCCTCGAGCCACAACCGGAACAACGCGACGACCGCCGCCGCCTTCGGCGCGACGGAGAGGAACGCGACGATGGGGGTCGGCGCGGCCTGGTAGGTGTCCGGCGCCCACAGGTAGAACGGGAACATCGCCACCTTGAAACCGAAGCCGACGAGGAGCATCACGAGACCGAGCTCGAACAGCGACGGGTGCTGGAGGACGCCCGCCTGCATCCAGAAGGTCGTCCCCGCGGCCGCGAAGATCAGGCCGAGGCCGAGCACGAGGAACGCGGACGACACGCTCCCGAACAGGAAGATCTTCAGAGCCCCCTCGGGGGACTCCGGCCGCGTCTTGTCGATCGCGGCGAGGGCGTAGAGCGGGATCGACAGCAGCTCGAAGGCCACGAACAGCGTCAGATACTCGCGCGCGCTGGCGAGCGAGCACGCCCCGACCATCGCGAACAGGAGCAGGATGAGGTACTCCCCCGACCGCCGCTCGAACCCGCGCGCGGAGGCGTACGCCGACGACGCGAGCACGGTGAGCACGCCGGTCGCGAGAACGATGCGCTTGAGGTAGAGGGCGAAACCGTCCTGGATCCACGCGTCGGTGAAGACGGCGCCGGGCGAGAGACGGAACGAGAACCCGAGCAGCAGGCACAGGCCGATCAGCGCCACCCAGTAGAGCGGCGCTTTGCTCCTCTCGCGGCCGCCCGCGAGGTCGAGGGCGAGGACGGCGATCGCGAGGGCGGTGAGCCCCGCTTCGACGACGACGGCGCCCCAGTCCATCACAGGCCGCCTCCGAATCGCGCGAGGATCTCCCCCACCCCGACGTGGATGGGATCGAGCATCAGCCGCGGCCAGACTCCGAGCACCACCAGGAGCGTGGCGAGGACGACCGGCGTCCACCACTCCGAGCCTTCGAGGTCCCCGAGGTGGATCTCGTGCGCGGGCTTCGGGCCGTAGAAGATGACCCGCACCGCGCGGAGCACGTACAGCGCGGTGATGAAGGCCCCCGCGAGCGCGGGGAGGAGCCACCAGGGGTGGTCCGACGTCCAGGTGCCGAGGAAGACGAGGAACTCGGCGACGAACCCGGCGAGCCCGGGAAGGCCCAGCGAGGACAGCCCGGCGATCACGAAGAACGCGGCCATCCCCGGCATCGCGTCGGCGAAGCCGCCCATCTTCGTCATGTTGCGCTCGTGGGCCTTGTGGTAGACGAGGTTCACGAGCGTGAAGAACAGCGCCGTCATCAGGCCGTGCGCGACCATCTGGAAGACCGATCCCGAGAGCCCGGGCTCGGTCAGCGTCGCCATGCCGAGCATGACGACGCCCATGTGCGACACGGACGAATAGGCGATCAGGTACTTGATGTCGGTCTGCCAGCCGGCGGCGATCGCGCCGTAGACGATGTTGATCGAGGCGACGAGGCCGACGAGCCAGGCCCACTCCTGCCCGGCCTCGGGAAGCAGCTGGAAGCCCAGGCGCAGGACGCCGTAGGCGCCGAGCTTCATGAGCACGCCCGCATGCATCATCGAGCCGGCGGCGGGAGCGGCGGCATGGCCGTCGGGGGACCACGTGTGGAACGGCCAGATGCCCGCGAGCACGCCGAACCCGACGTAGAAGAGCAGGAAGATCCCCGACTGCAGGGCGGGGTCGAGGTCGAGCCCGGCGAGCGCCTGGAAGTCGAACGTCGGCTGCGGGAGGAACTTGCCGCTCTCGACGTAGAGCAGGAACAGGCCGACGAGGATGAACGCCGAGCCGGCGAGGAGGTACAGGGTGAGCTTCATCGCCCCGTATTCCTTCGTGCCGACGCCCACCGCCCGGAAGGCCTTCGAGAACGGCCCCTGCGCGGGGACCTCCATGGAGGAGCCCCAGATGCCGATCAGCACGTACATCGGGAGGACCGCGAGTTCGTAGAACAGGAAGAACAGGAAGAGGTCGAGCGAGACGAACACGCCGAAGACGCCCGTCACGAGCAGCGCCAGGAAGAGGAAATACTCCTTCTCGCGCTCCTTCACCGTCCACGAGGTGGTGATCGCCGTCAGGTAGATGATCGCGGTGAGGGCGACGAGGGCGAGCCCGATCCCGTCCACCCCCAGGCGCAGGTCGATGCCGATCGACGGCAGGACCGGCCAGACCTCGCCGAACTGGAAGCCGCCCGCGGCGACGTCGTAGCCGAGGAACAGCGCGACCGTCGCCGCCACCGGAGGCAGCGCCGAGGCGAGGGCGGTGAGGCGGATCGCGCGCCGGGCGGCCTGCGGCAGGAAGAGGATCGCCGCGGCCCCCGCGAACGGGGAGACGAGCAGGATGGTGAGCAGGTGCGCGCTCATCCCCGCCACCCCATCGCCATGACGGCGAGGAGCAGGAATCCGATCGCGATCGCCATCAGCGCGTCCTGCACCCGTCCGTTGGCGATCACCCGGAGGGCGGTCCCCGCCCGCCAGGTCCCGTGGGTCGCGAGATTGACGACCCCGTCCACGACGTAGCGGTCGAACCAGCCGACGACCCGGGTGAGCCCGAGGTACACCACGCGGTAGCCCCCTTCGATCAGGTCGTCGACGTACCACCGGCGCTCGAGCACGCGCGCGACGGTCGCGAAGCGCACCTTCAGCCCTGCGGGGCTCCATCGGCCGGAGAGGTAGCCGGTGTACGCGAGGGCGATCCCGGACACCGCCGCCAGCGTCCCGCAGGCGGCGATCCACAGGGGCGGGTGCACCTCCGACGCGAGACCGGGGAACGAGATCGAGGCGCCGAGGGTCTCGGGAACGGAGTGCTGGAGGGCGCCGGCGACCAGGGCCAGGACCGCGAGGACCCCCATCGGCGCGGCCATCGCGAGCGGCGCCTCGTGGGCGTGCCCGCCGTCCCGGCGTGCCCCGAAAAACGCCACGAAGAAGGCCCGGAACATGTAGAAGGCGGTGAGGAACGCGGTGAGGAGCAGGACGACGAACGCGATCGGGTGGCCCGACGCGAAGACTCCCGCGAGGATCTCGTCCTTCGAGAAGAACCCGGAGGTGGGCCACACGCCGCACAGGGCGATCGCTCCGGCGAGGAAGACGATGCCGGTGCGCCGCATCGGTTTCCACAGGCCGCCCATCGCGAACAGGTCGTTCGTGTGCGTCGCGTGGATCAGCGCTCCCGCACCGAGGAAGAGCAGGGCCTTGAAGAAGGCGTGGGTGACCAGGTGGAAGTAGGCCGCCGTGGCGGCGCCGGCCCCCACCGCGGCCATCATGTAGCCGAGCTGGCTGACCGTGGAGAAGGCCAGCACCCGCTTGATGTCCCTCTCGACGAGCGCCATCGACGCCGCGATCAGCGCCGTGAACGCGCCGATGCCCAGGACCCACGCGGCGACCTCGGGGGCGGCGGCGAGCAGCGGCGAGACGCGGATCATCAGGTAGACCCCCGCGGCGACCATCGTCGCCGCGTGGATCAGGGCCGAGACCGGGGTCGGGCCCTCCATCGCGTCGGGGAGCCAGATGTGCAGCGGGAACTGCGCGCTCTTCCCCATCGCGCCGACGTACAGCCCGCCGACCCCGAGGGCCAGCGCCGTGCCGGCCAGCGTGCCGGAGGCGGTGCGCTCGAACAGCTCGGAGAAGACGAAGGTCCCACCCGCGTACCAGAGGACGACCACCCCGAACGCGAACCCGACGTCCCCCAGCCGCGTGGTCCAGAAGGCCTTGAGCGCCGCGCGCGCCGCCTCGGGCTTGCGGTACCAGAAGCCGATGAGCAGGTACGACCCGAGCCCCACGAGCTCCCAGAACACGTAGGTCTGCAGGGTGTTGTGCGCGAGGACGAGACCGAGCATCGCGAACGAGAACAGCGAGTGGAAGGCGTAGTACCGACCCAGGGATCCGGGGGTCTCCTCGCGCATGTACTCGAGGGAGTAGACCTGCACGAGCAGGGACACGAGCGCGACCACGGCGATCATCGGCGCCGAGACCCCGTCGAGCAGGATCCCGAAGCGGATCGGGTCGAACTCCTTCATGGGAGCCCACAGCCACTCGACGACGACCGGGGCCTTCGAGGCGTGGAACGAGAAATAGGCCGCGATCGCGGAGACGAGGCTTCCCGTCATGGCGAGGATCGACAGCCACGCGGCGGGCCGGCCCGAGCGCCGCAACGGCGCGATCACCCCCAGCGCCGCGAGGGCGGCGAGCGGGAACGCGAGGCAGAGGATCGCCCAGGTCATCGCTCAGTCCTTCAGCGTCGAGAGGTCGTCGAGGTTCGAGGTCTTCCGCACCCGCTCCGCGAGCAGGAACAGGGCGAGCCCCACGGCCACCTCCGCGACGGTGATCGCGATGCCGAACAACACGAGCACGACGCCGGAGAGCAGGCCTCGCGACCACGCGATCGCGGCGATCGCGAGATTGGCGGCGTTGAACATCAGCTCGATGGACAGCATCACGGCGATGACGTGGCGGCGCGCGAGCACGCCGTACAGGCCGATCGAGAAGACGAGGAAGGCGACGATCAGCAGGTTCGCGAGGGTCACGGCCGCTCCTCCCGCCGGGCGATGACGAGCGCGCCGAACAGCGCCGCGAGCAGGAGCACCGAGAGGAGCTCGAACGGCACGAGGTAGTCGGAGAAGAGCGCGATCCCGGTGCGCGCCCCGTCGTCGAGCCCCCCGACGCCGGGGGCGGGCTGCACCTTCGCGACGAAGCCCAGGGCGGCCCCGAAGACCAAAAGCGCGAGCCCCGCGGCGACGGCGGGCCTCCGGCTCTCGATCGCCGCGTCGGGGCTGCGGGTCACCACGATGGCGAAGACGACGAGCGTGAGCACGCCGCCGGTGTAGAGCAGGATCTGCACCGCGGCGAGCAGGGGCGCCGTCAGGAGCATGTAGAACATCGCCGTCGTCACGAGCGCCCCGGCCAGCGCGTACGCCGCCCGCCAGAGCGTCCGCGCGCGGACGACGCCGAGCGCGAAGGCGACGAGCACGACGGCGAGCGCCCAGAAGAGCAGATCGCTCATGCCGTCTTCCCCCGCTCGGCATCGGTCCATTCGCGAAGCCGCGTCCCGGTCGCGTGGGACTCGAGGTCGGGCTTGCCGTGCAGGCGCCTCCCGTTCTCCAGGAGGCGCTCCTTCGAGAGGAACAACCCCTCGCGGGTGTAGGTCGGAGGGGCCAGCTCGCGGAGCATCACGATCGCGTCGGTCGGGCAGACCTGGACGCACAACTCGCACTGCATGCACGCCTGGAAGTCGAGGGTGAACCTGTCGCAGTAGGTCGCGCCGACGCCGTTCTTGCGCTCCTCGCCCTTGCGGAGCGTGACGGAGAGGATCTGCGAGGGGCAGATGTATTCGCACAGGCGGCAGCCGATGCAGTTCTCCTCGTCGGTCGCCGGGTCGATCGTCAGGGCGAAGGTCCCCGCCCGCCACTGGCGCGGGATCGGCCGCGACTCGAGCGGGTACTGCACGGTGATCGCCTTCCGGAAGAAGTTCCGCGCCGTGGCGCGGAACGCCCGGAAGGTCCCCCCGAGGATCACGCCTAACGAGACCACGGCGCGCTCCGCATCACCCACCACGCCGCCGCGACGAGCGCGACGAGGGCCGTGGGGAACAGGGCCATCCAGTTGAGCTTCAGCGCGTGGTCGATCCGGAAGCGCAGGAGCGTCCAGCGGACCCACAACGTGAGGCAGAACAGGACGATCACCTTGAGGAGGAGCCAGATCCACCCCGGCAGGAACGCGGGGCCCAGGTAGCCGCCGAGGAACACCGTCGCGCCCAGCGCGGCCGAGCCCACCGTGTGTGCGTATTCGCCGGCGTAGAACAGCGCGAACTTGATCCCGGTGTATTCGGTGTTGTACGCGGCGACGAGCTCGGATTCCGCCTCGACGAGGTCGAGAGGCGCCTTGTTGGTCTCGGCGAGCGACGCCACGTACCACACGAGGAAGGCGATCCAGCCGATCCCCGGCCAGAAGGCGAACCAGAGGCCGCGCTGCGCCTCGACGATGTCCCCGAGGTTGAACGACCCCGTCAGCACGGCGGGGACGAGCAGCGCGAGAAGCAGCGGGATCTCGTAGGAGACCACCATCGCGACCGACCGGAGCGCGGAGACGAGGGCGTACTTGTTGTTCGACGCCCACCCCGCCGCGAAGGTCCCGAGGAGGGTCAGCGACCCGAACGCCGCGAACAGGAGCAGGGAATAGGGGTGGTTGGAGATCGCGATCCCCTTCGCCACCGGGACGAACGCGAACCCGAGCAGAGCGGCGACGACGACGACGACCGGGGCGAGGTCGAAGAGCAGACGGTCCGCGGCGCGCGGGACGATGTCCTCCTTGACCAGGAGCTTCGCCACGTCGGCGATCGGCTGGAGCCACCCGTGGGGCCGGCCGACGAAATACGGCCCGATGCGGTTCTGGAAACGGGCGGCGATCTTCCGCTCGATCCAGGTGAAATAGGCGACGCACGTCATGGCGACGGCGAGCACCCCCGCGCAAAGGAGCAGGGCGACGAGCGCGTCGGGCCAGGTGGAGAGGTCGGCGAGCTTCATCGGTCGACGTCTCCCAGGACCGGATCGAGGGAGCCGAGCAGCGCGACGACGTCGGCGATCAGCATCCCGGGCGCGATGTGCGGCACGACCTGGAGGTTGCAGAACGAAGGGGCGTTGATCTTGAGGCGCTGCGGCAGCGCCTTCCCGTCGGAGACGATGTAGAAGCCGAGCTCGCCGCGCGGGGATTCGACCGCGGCGTACGTCTCCCCCGCGGGGATGCGGGCCGCCTTCGGGTTCTTGATGGGCTTGCGGGAGAAAACCGGCCCGGTCGGGAGTCCGTCGAGGATCGCGCGGACGATCCGCAGCGACTGGAGCATCTCCTCCATGCGCACCTCGAACCGCGCCCAGCCGTCCCCCGACGTCCGGACCGGCACGTCGAAAGGAAGCTCCGGGTACGCGTCGTACGGGGCCGCCTTCCGGAGGTCGATCCCGACCCCCGAGGCGCGCAGCACCGGCCCGGTGACCCCGACGCCGAGCGCGAGGTCCCGCGGGATCACCCCGACCCCCGTCGTACGCTGGCGGAAGATCGGCGTTCCCCCGGCCATGTCGACGAGATCGCGGTAGTCCTTCTCGAGGTCGTCGCACAACGTCCGGATCTTCTTGGCGATCTCCGCGTCGAGGTCGTAGCGGGCGCCGCCGAGCAGGTTGAAGTTCGTGTGGAACCGCGTCCCGGTCAGCTCCTCCATCAGGTCGAGGATCCGCTCGCGGTCGCGGAAGGCGTACATGTAGAGCGTCGTACCGCCACCGAGCGCGCCGCCGAGGTCGAGCCCCCAGGTCCCGAGCCACACGAGGTGGGAGGCGTAACGCTGCAGCTCCGCGACCATCGTCCGCAGCCACGCGCCGCGGCGCGGGACCTCGATCTTGCCGAGCTTCTCGACCGCGATGCAGTAGGCCAGCGAGTTCGCCGTCGGGGCGAGGTAGTCGTTGCGCTCGTAGATCGGGGCGAGCTGGTCCCACGCGAGGGTCTCGGAGAGCTTCTCGACGCCGCGGTGGAGGTACCCGATCACCGGGGTCGCCTTGACGACGACCTCCCCGCGCAGGTGCAGGACCAGGCGCAGCACGCCGTGGGTGGACGGGTGCTGCGGACCCATGTTCAGGGCGAGCTCCCCGAACTCCCGTTCGACGACCTCGACCGTCTCGCTCACCCTTGCGCCCCCTCGCGGGTCGCGGGACGGTACCCCCACGGCCTGTCCATCGCGAAGTCCTTCCGCAGCGGATGCCCGTCGTATTCGTCCGGCAGGAGGATCCGCCTCAGGTCGGGATGGTTGCGGAAGCCGATCCCGAAGAGGTCGAAGACCTCGCGCTCGTGCCACTCGGCCCCGGCCCAGACCAACGCGAGGCTCGCGACCTCGGCGGCGTCCTTGGCGACCTTCGTGCGCAGGAAGAAGGTGTCCATCGTGTCGGGGTTGCGCAGGCCGTGGACGACCTCGAACCCGTCCGCGCGCTCGGTGGCCGAGGCGCAGACGTAGAAACGGTAACCGTGCGCGTCGCGAAGGGCGCGGGCCGCTTCGGCGAGGACCTCGGGCGCGAGGGAAACCCCCTCGGAGAAAGGCTCCGCGGCGAATCGGACGGTCAGGGCCTGGGCGACGTCAGGCGCCGGCACGGCCGCCCTCCATGATCTTCCGCTGGAGCGCGAAGATCCCCTCGAGCAGGGCCTCGGGGGTCGGCGGGCACCCCGCGATGTACACGTCCACCGGGATCACGTGGTCGATCCCCGGGACCACCGAATAGACGTGACGGTAGTGGTCGCCGGAGTTCGCGCACGACCCCATGGAGATCACCCACTTCGGGTGCGGCATCTGGTCGTAGAGGGTCCGAATGCGGGGGGCCATCTTGATGGTGACCGTTCCCGCGATGAGCATGACGTCCGACTGGCGCGGGGTGGGCCGGAGGATCATCCCGAACCGGTCCAGGTCCCAGCGCCCGGCGAAGGTCGCCATCATCTCGATGGCGCAGCACGCCAGGCCGAAGGTGACGGGCCAGAGGCTCGATTTCTGGGCCCAATAGAAGAGCTTGTCCGAGCGCAGCAGGGCCACCCCGCCGCCCGGGAATCGGACGACCTCCTCCGAAATATCCTCGAGGCTCTTGGCCGGCCTTACCTCGTCCACTCGAGATCGCCCTTCCGCCACGCGTACGCCCACCCCAGCAGCAGCACGGCCAGGAACACGATCATCGCCCAGAAGGCGGCGACCCCGGCCTCGCGCAGACTCAGTGCCCACAGGAACAGGAACGCGGCTTCGACGTCGAAGAGGATGAACAGCAATGCCACGAGAAAGAAGCCGACCGGGGTCTGACGCCAGGCGCCGCCGAAGGGCTTCTCGCCGCACTCGTAGGTATCGAACTTGGCGGCGCGGCCGGTCTTGACCCGGTAACGCAGCAGCGCGCCCGCGACCAGCAGCCCCGCGCCGAGGGCGAGGCAGATGGCCGCGTGCACCGCGAGTCCGACGTAAGGATCGGGTGCGTTCATCGAAGGGGCGCATCCTATCAACGGACCGCGGGGTCCGGGAAGGGCCGGATTGGGATAAGTCAAGATCCCCGTCCGCTACACTTCGCGGCGTGGATGTGGGAACGGCCGGATCCGATCGCGGCGAGGCCGCCGCCGCGGCGCTGCTGGGGGCATGGGGCGCTTACGGCGACCGTTTCCTGGACGTCACGCGCCGCGCCCGCTTGCGCTTCGAGCGGCGCGACTGGAAGGGGGCGCAGGACGACGCGACGCGACGCCTCGACCTCTACGGCGATGCGATCGGGGAGGCCCTCGCCGCGGTGACGGCCCTCGGCGGCGACGCGGTCGCGTCCCGTCCCTTCTGGACCGCGGTCCGTTCCGCCTACGCCGCGCGCACGGAGGGGCGCTCCGACCAGGAGCTCGCGCGGACCTTCTTCAACTCGGTCGTCCGCCGGGTCTTCCACACCGTCGGCGTCGACCCCTCCGTCGAGTTCGTCGCCCCGCGCGAGGCCGAGCCGCTCCCCCTTCCGCCGTTCACGGTCACGAGCCGGATCGACGCGTTCGGATCGTGGGACGCCCTGGCGCGGCGCCTGACCGACCGGCTGCGGTTCGCCTGCGGATGGGAGGACGCCGACCGGGACGCCCTCGCGATCGCCGACGAGCTCCGCCAGCAGGCCCGCGGGCGCATGCCCGAAGCGCTCGAGATCGTCCGCTCGATCTTTTACCGGAGCAAGGGGGCCTACGTCGTCGGCCGCCTCGACACGAATCGCGGGAGTTTTCCCTTCCTGCTCGCCCTCGCGAATCCGCGGGGCCGGATCGTGGCGGACGCCGTCCTCCTCGACGAGAACGCGATCAGCATCGTCTTCAGCTTCGCGCGCTCGTATTTCCTGGTCGAATACGATCGCCCCCGCGAGCTCGTCGCCTTCCTGCTCTCCCTGATGCCGCGCAAGCCCCTCGCCGAGATGTACAACGCGATCGGCGCGAACCGGCACGGCAAGACCGAGCTGTACCGCTCGCTCCTCCACCACCTCGACACGACGGAGGACCGCTTCGTGATCGCCCCGGGGCAGCGCGGGATGGTCATGTGCGTCTTCGTCCTCGACGGCTTCGACGTCGTCTTCAAGGTCATCCGCGACCGCTTCGATCCGCCGAAGACCGGCGACCGCGCCGAGGTGATGAGCAAGTACCGCCTCGTCTTCCGCCGCGACCGCGCCGGGCGCCTGGTCGACGCCCAGGAGTTCGAGCACCTGGAGTTCGATCGCGCCCGGTTCGACCCGGCGCTGCTCGACGAGCTGCTCGGCCGCTGCGGGGAGACCGTCGAG
>DASVAW010000150.1 GCA_036376135.1 Candidatus Polarisedimenticolaceae bacterium
AACACGGTGACCGACCGGCTGATCGCGGCGATGGCGGCGACCGAACGGGTCGTGAAGTACGTCGACATGCCCCTCCAGCACGCACACGCCGAGACGCTCAGGCGCATGCGCCGCGGCGGTTCGGCGGAGGGCCACCTCCGCCTGCTCGAGCGCTTCCGCGCCGCCATGCCGGGGGCGGCCCTGCGCACGACGATGATCGTGGGGTTCCCCGGCGAGACCGACGCCGAGTTCGAGACGCTGCTCGACTTCGTGCGCGACGCGCGCTTCGACCATCTCGGAGTGTTCACCTATTCCCACGAGGACACGACGGCCGCGCACGAGCTCGCGGACGACGTTCCCCGGGAGATCAAACACGCCCGCCGGGACCGCCTGATGGCGCTCCAGCAGTCGCTCGTCCTCGAACGGAACGAAGCGCTCGTCGGACACGTCGTCGAAGCGGTGGTCGAAGGCCCTCACGACGAGACCGATCTGCTGCTGAAGGCGCGCATGAGCACCCAGGCGCCCGACGTCGACGGCCAGATCCTCATCAACGACGGCGTCGCCGCCCCCGGGGCGTTCGTGAAGGTCGCGCTCACCGAGGTGGCGGGGTACGACCTCGTCGGACGGATCGTCGATGGCGACCCCGCGTAGCCTCGGCGACCGGCTCGCCCTCGTCCTCGCCACCGGCTTCGGCACGGGATACGCCCCCGTCGCCTCCGGGACGTTCGGCTCGCTCCCCGGTCTCGCCCTCGCGTGGGGGCTGGCGGCGGCCTGGGGCGAAGGGGCGCTCCTCGCGGGAACGTGCCTCGTCACGGCCGCCGGGGTCGTCGCGGCCGATCGCGCCGCGGCGATCTTCGGCGAGGAGGACCCCGGCCGCGTCGTCGTCGACGAGGTCGCCGGCCAGATGGTCACCCTGGTGATGGTCCCCAAGACCCTCCCGCTCCTCGCGCTCGGGTTCCTCGTGTTCCGCGCGCTGGACGTCTGGAAGCCGTGGCCGGCGCGGCGGCTCGAGGACCTGCCGGGCGGCTCGGGTATCATGGCCGACGATCTCGCCGCGGGGATCTACGCGAACCTGATCCTGCAGGCCGTGGTCGCGTGGGCGCCGGCGGCCTTCACGGGGGTGGTCCGGGGATGATCGTCTGGAACGGCCTCGAGAGCGTCCCTGCGGCTTCCGGCCCGTTCGTCGCGACGATCGGGAACTACGACGGCGTTCACCTCGGCCACCGGCGGATCCTCGACGCGGTGGCGGAGCTTGCCGGAAAATCCCGGCGGACCTCCCTCGTGGTCACCTTCGATCCGCACCCGCTCGCCGTCGTCGCCCCCGCGCGCGTGCCGAAGCTCCTCGCCACGCGCCGGCAGAAGCTCGACGCGATCGCCGCGGCGGGCATCGACGCCGTGCTCGTCGTGGCCTTCGACGCGGCGACCGCGGCGCTCGAGGGGGAGCGGTTCCTCACCGAGCTCCTCCTCCCGCGCGTGCCGCTCGCCGCGCTGCGCGTCGGCGCGGGGTTCCGATTCGGGCGCGGTCGCGACGGCGATCTCGCCCTCCTCCGCCGGGTGGGGGCCGAGCGCGGATTCGACGTCGACGGCGTCCCGCACGTCGAGGTCGCCGGGGAGACGGTCTCGTCGTCCGCGATCCGCACCGCCGTCGAAGCCGGCGACGTCGAGCGCGCCGCGGCGCTGCTCGGACGTCCCTTCGCGGTCGAGGGTCCGGTGAGCCGCGGCGACGGGCGCGGCCGGGCGATGTCGTTTCCGACCGCCAACGTCGACGTCGAGAACGAGCTGCTCCCCCGCCGGGGCGTCTACGTCACCGAGACCATCGCGCTGGCGTCGAGGCACCCGTCGGTGACGAACGTCGGCACGCGCCCCACCTTCGGCGGCGAGACGCTCGTCGTGGAAACGCATCTCCTCGACTTCGACGACGATCTCTACGGCGAGCGGGTCGAGGTGCGTTTCCTCGCGCGGCTTCGCGACGAGCGCCGGTTCTCCGGCATGGACGAGCTCGCCGATCAGATCGCGCGGGATCGCGCCGCCGCCTCGTCCTGGTTCCAGCGCCTTCCGGAGCCCGCACGATGAGTGAATTCCACGAGGAAGCCGGGCTGCAGCCGGAAGCGCGCGTCGCGTTCGGCCGAGTCGCCCCCGCCGGCAAGCGGGGCCTGTTCGTGACCTTCGAAGGGATCGAGGGATCGGGGAAGACGACCCAGGTCACGCGCCTGGCGGACCGGCTGCTCGCCGCGGGCGAAGACGTCCTGGTGACCCGCGAGCCCGGGGGCTCGCCGCTCGGGCGACGCCTGCGCTCCCTCCTGCTCGAGGATCGCGGACGGCCGATCGACCCTCTCGCGGAGCTCCACCTCTACGTCGCCGACCGGATCCAGCACATCCGCGACGTCGTGGAGCCGGCCCTCGCCCAGGGGCGCGTCGTGTTGTGCGATCGCTTCGCCGACGCGACGGCGGCCTATCAGGGGTACGGGCGCGGACTCGGCGCCGGCCTCGTCGCGGCCCTGCACCGCAACGCTCCCCTCGACCTCCGGCCCGACCGCACGATCCTCTTCGACCTCGATCCCGAGACCGGCCTCGAGCGCGCGCGATCCCGCAACCGCGAGCTCGGGACCGAGGCCAGCGAAGGTCGGTTCGAGAGCGAGCGGATCGAGTTCCATCGGCGCGTGCGCGACGGCTACCTCGCCCTCGCCTCGGCGGAGCCGTTCCGCTTCAGGATCGTGGCCGCCGAGCAGGATCTCGACGCGGTCGAGGCGCGCGTCGCCGATCTCCTCGCGGACCTGTTTCCCTGTCTCGACGTCGAGGGATTCGAGGACGCCCCTTGATCCTCGGCGAACTTCTCGGCCAATCGGCCGCGCTGACGCTGCTCGAACGCGCCGTCCTGTCCGGACGACTCCCCCACGCGATGCTGTTCCACGGCCCCGAAGGCGTGGGGAAACGCACCGCGGCGTTGCGCCTCGCCGCCGCGCTCCAGTGCGCGAACCGCGAGCCGCACGGCGACACGCCCGCTTGCGGCCGATGCGACGCGTGCCTCCAGGTCGCCCACGGCAACCACCCCGACCTGTTCCTGGTCGACCGGCGCCCGCGAAAGGGAGCCGCCGCGACCGAAGAGCCGGACGACGAGGGAGACGACGACGAGGTCGACGCCTCCCCCGCGAAGGGCCGCGCCCCGCTGCGCAACTTCATCGTCGTCGACCAGATCCGCGAGGTCACGCGTCACGCCGGCAGCTCCCCGCGCCAGGGCAAGGTGCGGGTGTTCGTGATCGACCCCGCGGACCGCATGAACACCGAGGCGCAGAACGCGCTCCTGAAGACCCTCGAGGAACCCCCCGGACGGTCGGTGCTGATGCTGATCGCCTCGCGGCCGCACGCGCTGCTTCCGACCGTGAGGTCGCGCTGCTTCCGGGTTCCCTTCGGTGCAATGGCGGTGGACGGGCTCGCCGCGGCGCTCGCCGCCTCCGGGATGCACGCTGCGGAGGCCCGCACGCGCGCCGCCCTCGCGGGCGGGCGCCCGGGGTACGCGAAGGCGCTCGACGTCGCCGAGCTCACCGAGCGCCGCGAGTTCGTCCTCGGCGCGATCGAGAAGATGGCCGGGGGCGCCTCCGGACTCGCGGAGCTCGCGCCGCTCGCCAAGGACCTCGCCGGCGACGACGCCGCCGACCTCGCGCAGTCGCTCGACTGGATCGAGGCGCTCCTTCGGGACGCGGCGGTCGCCGCCGTCGGCGGCGGCTCGCCGATCTCCGCCGACCTCGCGCCCAGACTCGCCGAACTCGGGCGGAACCTCGGCCCCGCGCGGGCCTCGACCCTCATGCTCTCCGCGGGACGCCTGCGCGAGCAACTGCGGCTGAACCTGAATCGCACGCTCGTCGCGGAGGCGATGCTCGCGGCGATCGCGGGGGGGCCGACGCCGGCCTAACCGCGCTCGAGCGTTCCCACCGCCTCGACGTGATCGGTCTGCGGGAAGAGGTCGATCGCCCGGACCGACGCGAGTCGGTACCCGAGCGCGGCCATCGCGCCCGCGTCGCGCGCGAACGCCGCGGGGTCGCAGCCCACGAGCACGACGCGCGCGGGCTCCAGCCCCGCGATCGCGGCGGCGACGCCGCGCCCGAGCCCGGTTCGCGGCGGGTCGGCGAGGACGAGTTCCGGCTCGCGGTCGCGCCCGGACAGCGCCTGGAGCCCCGCGAGGGCGTCGGCCTTCACGAACCGCACGCCCCCGACCCGTTCGCGCTCCGCGGTCTCGACGCCGCACGCGACCGCCTCGCCGTCCGCTTCGATCACGACGACGCGCGCGCCGCCGCGCGCGAGGGCGAGACCGAAAACTCCCACCCCGCCGTAGAGGTCCACGGCGTGCGTCGGATTCCCGGCGGCACGCATCACGTGGCCGTGGAGGACGTCCGCCGCGCCGGGGTTCACCTGGAAGAAGCCGGCCGCAGGAATGCGGAACCGCAGCCCTCCCAGCTCCTCCTCGAGAAACGCACGCCCCGCGACGACCTCGACGACGGCGCCTCCGCGCCGGCCGGGAGGGGAGCTCACGCGCACGACTCCCGCGACCCGCCCCTCGAGCCCGCGTGCCAGCGCCGGCGCGGACGGAAAATCCCCCGGGGCGCCTCGAAGCACGACGAGGACTTCTCCCGACGCCGCGGACGACCGCACGATCACGCGCGGCGCGTCGGCCCCGTCCCGCCCTGGATCGCCCAGGCCCGGTCCGTCGAGGAAGTGCTCGCGGCACGTCCGGTAGACCTCCTGCGCCGCGACGTCGAGGAGCAGGCAGCGCTCGACGTCCACGATCGCAGCCGCGTCCTCGTGGCGGTGCAACCCCAGGACGCGACGACCGATCGCGTCGCTCCCCAGCGTGAACTCGACCTTGTTCCGGTATCCCAGGTCACGCGGCGACGCCTCGCAGACCACGGTCGGGGGTTCGCGGAATCCGCCGATGCGCCGGAGCGACTCTTCGACGATCCGGCCCTTCGCCTCGCGTTGCACGGCTTCGTTGATCGGCATCCACGGGCAGCCGCCGCATTCGGGCTGATGCGCGCATTCCGGCGTCCGACGGTCGGGAGAAGGTCGGCGAAGCTCCACGAGCCGGCCCTCCGCGAAGCGCCGATGCACCCTCTCGATGGAGACCAGCCCCTCGTCCCCGGGGAACGCGCCGCTCACGAAGACGACCCTTCCGCCGACCCGGCCGACCCCGCGCCCGCCCGCCGCGAGCCCATCGATCGTCACCGGCACCCGGCCCCCCCGCTGGAAGGAGTCGTCGGAGGCGACCCCCATATCTCGGGGCTCATGGGGAGTGTTCCTCGACATCTGGTATTTATCCCTTGACAAGGGGTGAGCGAGCAGGATAGGGTCCGACCGATTTCTGGCGCGGAAGGGTTCTCTCCGAGGGTTGCATGAAGGATTCGGAGGTTGCTCGCTCTCCCCGGCGTAAGGCCACCCCGACCTCGACTGCGCCCACCTATATCCACCGCTGGGGCGTCTTAGGCGTACCCGTCGGTCGGTCTACGAACCCACCCAAGGTTTTCTCGACCCGTGCCTGGGAAGCCGAATGACCGGGGAGAGCGAGCAACTCCCGACGCATGCTACACGGAACTCCGATCGTGGAAAAGAGACCTGAAGCGAGTCCGTGGCGACCGCCGCACGGACCGCGCGATCGCTGAGTCTCGATGCGCCAGCGCAAAGGCGCGGACGTTCGTTCCGCGCCTTTCTTTTAACTGGTGAAAGACGTCCTCAAAAAGTCAGGATCGGTCCTCGCGCGGGTCTTTACACGCTCGAAGCACCACCGTATTTTCCGCGCGGTGCCTGGGTTCAGGGGGAGGCCAGGTGACCACCTGGGGCCGCGGGTTGCAGGACGAACCGGGGGGTTTATCGCCTGCATCACGCGGCCTCAACCTTTTCCCGCCCACCCTCAGAATTCCCTGATCGACTCCCGATAACCGGCGAGGTTGCGCAGCGTCTCCGCGAGCGAATCCCCGCCGCACTTGATCAGCAGTTCGTCCGCGAGGATGAGGGCGGTCATGGCCTCTCCGACCACGCCGGCCGCCACGATCGGGATCGTGTCGGTACGTTCGAACGCGGCCTCGAACGGGGACTTGTCCGCGAGGTCGACGGAGCCGAGCGGCTTCGGCAGGGTCGCGAGCGGCTTGAGGTATCCGCGCACGTGGATCACCTCCCCGTTGGACATCCCGCCTTCGATCCCGCCGGCGCGGTTGCTCGAGCGCGTGAAGGCGCGCCGATTCGCGTCGTAGCCGATCGGATCGTGCAGCGCGCTCCCCAGGCTCTCCGCTCCCTCGATCCCCTCACCCACGCTCACCGCCTTCACCGCCTGGATCGAGAGCACGGCACCCCCGAGGCGACCGTCCAGACGTCGGTCCCAGTGCACGTGGCTCCCGAGCCCCGGCGGCACCCCGCGCGCGAGGACCTCGAAGACGCCGCCGATCGAATCGCCCAGACGCTTCGCGCGCTCCACCTCGGCGACCATCGCCGCCTGGGCGGCCGCGTCGGTCGTACGCATCGCGGCGTCGTCCGGAAGCGCCAGGAGGGCGTCGAAGTCCTCGTCTTCGGGCCCTTGCGCCTTTCCAACGGCGAGGGTGCGGCTCGTGATCTCGATCCCCGTGCAGGTCAGCAGCGCCTTCGCGAGCGCGCCGGCGGCCACGCGGGAGGCGGTCTCGCGGGCGCTCGCCCGCTCCAGGATGTCGCGTGCGTCGTGCGTCCCGTACTTGAGCGCTCCTGCGAGGTCCGCGTGGCCGGGCCGGGGCCGCGTCACCGCCTTGCGTTCCGCCGGCTCGGGGGGGGGACCGTCGGGGCTCATCGCGACCGTCCAGTTCGCGTAGTCGCGGTTGCGGATCAGGAGGGACACCGGCGATCCCAGGGTGAGGCCGAAGCGCACCCCGCCGAGGATCTCGGCGGCGTCCGACTCGATCTTCATCCGCCCGCCGCGTCCGTAGCCACCCATGCGCCGCTTCAGGTCGCGGTCGATCGTTCCGCGATCCACCGGGACCCCGGCGGGGAGGCCTTCGACGACCACGTTCAGGGCGGGGCCGTGGGACTCGCCGGCGGTGAGGAATCGCAGTTTCATCGGCCGCCGAGTGTAGCGCGCCTTGACCGGCGATTCGCGCGGCTCCTATCCTGCGGCCTCCGATGCGGATCGTGACGGGTGACCAGATGCGCGCTGCCGATCGCGACGCGATCGAGCGGCTCGGCATCCCCGGCATCCTGCTGATGGAGCAGGCCGGGCGCGCCGTCTCCGACGCGCTGCTCGAGGACCGGCCCGACGCCGGTCGCGTGGGCGTCGCGATCCTCTGCGGCCGCGGAAACAACGGCGGAGACGGGTTCGTGATCGCGCGGCACCTCCGCGCGCGGGGGATCGACGCGATGGTCGTGTCCCTCGCCGCGGCGTCCGACCTTCGCGGCGACGCGGCGTTGGCCCACGAAACGGCGATCGACGCGGGGGTGCGCGTCGTCGAAGCCGCCGACGCGGCCTCGTGGGCGAAAGCCCGGGAACGCGCCCTCGAACGGGGAATCGTCGTCGACGCGCTGCTCGGCACGGGGGTGTCCGGCGGCGCCCGCGGACTCGTCGCGGAGGTGATCGCCGACCTCGCGCGCTCCCCCGCCTTCGTCGCCGCCGTCGATCTCCCCTCCGGGGTCGACGCGAACACCGGCGAGGTGGCGGGCCCCGCCGTCCGCGCCGACGTGACGTACACCTTGTGCCGACCGAAGCTCGCCCTCGTCCTCGAGCCCGCCGCCTCCCTCGCCGGGCGCTGGCGCGTGCTCGACATCGGCATCCCCGACGAGGCGGTGGACGCCGCCGGATCGGAGCTCGAGTGGCTCGACGCCGCCGCGGTCGCGCCCCTGCTCCCCCCGCGGCCGCCGGACGCCCACAAGGGCCGGTTCGGACATCTCCTGATCGTCGCCGGGTCCCGCGGGAAGTCGGGCGCGGCGGTCCTTTGCGCCCGCGGGGCCCTGCGCGCCGGTGTCGGCCTCGTCACCGTCGCGACCACGCGCGACGCGCAGCCCCTCGTCGCGACCCAGCAGGCCGAGGTCATGACCGAGGTCGCCTCGTCCGCGTCGACGGCGCTGAAGCTCCTGTCCACGCGCGACGCGATCGCGATCGGCCCCGGGCTCGGCACGTCGGGCGCGGCGAGGACGCTCGTGACGACGCTCCTCGCGAAGCGGAAGGTCCCGGCCGTCGCCGACGCGGACGCGCTCAACGTCTTCGAAGGGAAGCGCCTTCGGGCCGGGAAGCTCCCCCTGGTCATCACCCCGCACCCGGGCGAGGCGGCCCGGTTGTTGGGTACGACGGCCGCTGCGGTCCAGGCCGACCGTTTGGGCGCCGCCCGGCGCCTCGCCGACGCGACCGGCGCCGTCGTCCTCCTGAAGGGGCGCCACACCCTCGTGGCCGAGCCCGGGGGGGCCGCCGCCTTCAACTCCACGGGGAACCCGGGGATGGCGACCGCGGGCATGGGCGACGTCCTGACCGGGGTCCTGGGGGCCTTGCTGGCCCGCGGCATCCCCGCACGGGACGCGGCGCGCCTGGCGGCCTATGTTCACGGCGACGCCGGGGATCGCGCGGCGAAGGTCCGGGGTCAGGAGGGGTTGATCGCGACCGACGCGGTGGACGCGCTTCCCGCAGCATGGCTCGCGCTGCGGGAGGCGGGAGGGGGAAGCTGATGGACACGAGACAGCAGCGCCGGGACAAGCCGGGCGGCCCGGCGCCGCGCCCTCCCGCGGGGCGGCGAACGCTTTATGCCCTGAGCGAGGAGGAGACCTCCGAGCTGGGACGCGCGATGGGCCGCGGGCTTCGCGGAGGCGAGCTCGTCGTCCTGGAGGGCGACCTCGGCGTCGGAAAGACCACCTTCACGCGGGGACTCGCCGAGGGAGTGGGGATCGACCCGGGCGAGGTCAGCTCGCCGTCGTTCACGCTGGTCCAGGAGTACAAGGGCGGACGCGTCCCGTTCTTTCACGTCGACTTGTACCGGCTCGTCGACGGGGACGACGACGTCTCGTCGCTGGGCCTCGAGGACCTGATGGCCTCCGGAGGCGTCGTGGTCGTGGAATGGGGGGACAAGCTCCCGTCGTTCCTGCGTCACGGGGCGCTGGGCGTGCGATTCCAGGACCTCGGCGAAGGCTCCCGGCGGATCGAGATCTCCCCGGACGCGCGCGCCGCCGCCGCGCCTTCGCGCGGGGACGCCTGAGCCGGCTTCAGCTGTCCAGGCGGTAGTTCGGGGCTTCCTTCGTGATGATCACGTCGTGCGCGTGAGACTCGCGCAGGCCCGCCGACGTGATGCGCACGAACCGCGCGTCGCGCCGGAGCGCCTCGATGTCCTTGCACCCGCAGTAACCCATCCCGGCGCGCAGGCCGCCGGCGAGCTGCCCCACGAGGCTCGAGATCGGCCCCTTGTACGGGACGCGCCCCTCGATCCCTTCGGGAACGAGCTTCTTCTCGTCGAACTCGTCCTGGAAGTAGCGGTCCTTGGACCCCTTGGCCATCGCGCCGAGCGAGCCCATGCCGCGGTATTCCTTGAACGAACGTCCCTGGTAGAGCACGGTCTCGCCGGGGGACTCCTCCGTCCCCGCGAACAGGCTCCCGATCATCACGCACTCGGCGCCCGCGGCGATCGCCTTGACGATGTCCCCGGAGAACTTGATCCCGCCGTCGGCGATGAGCGGGATGCCCGCCTCGTCGCAGGCCCGCGCGGCCTCGGCGATCGCGGTGATCTGCGGGACGCCGGCCCCGGTGACGATCCGCGTGGTGCAGATGCTCCCCGGTCCGACGCCCACCTTCACGGCGTCCACGCCGCGCTCGATCAACGCGACCGCCCCCTCGCGCGTCGCGACGTTCCCGGCGACGAGCTGGACGTCCGGGAACCGCTCGCGCATGGAGGCCACCATGGCGAGCACGCCCTCGCTGTGGCCGTGCGCGGTGTCGATCACGAGCAGGTCCGCCCGCGCGTCGACGAGGGCGCGCGCCCGGTCGACGGTGTCCTTGGCGATGCCCACCGCCGCGCCCACGCGCAGTCTTCCGAGGTCGTCCTTGCAGGCGCTGGGGTACTTCACCTGCTTCTGGATGTCCTTGACCGTGATGAGCCCGACCACGCGGAAGTTCGCGTCCACGACGGGGAGCTTCTCGATCCGGTGCTTGTGGAGCAGCTCTTTGGCCTGTTCGAGCGTCGTGCCGGCGGGAACCGTCACGAGCCCCTCGGAGGTCATCAGCTCCCGGATGGGGAGGTCGGTCTTCGTGCAGAAGCGCAGGTCCCGGTTGGTGAGGATCCCGACGAGCTTCCCGTCGCGGTCCGTGATGGGAACGCCCGAGATCCGGTACTTCCCCATCGCCTCGAGCGCCTCCCAGACCTTCTGGTCGGGGGTCATCGTGATCGGGTCGACGATCATCCCCGATTCCGAACGCTTGACCTTGTCGACCTCCCCGGCCTGCGCCTCGATCGAGAGGTTCTTGTGGACGATTCCGAGCCCGCCCTCCTGAGCGAGCGCGATCGCCAGGCGCGACTCGGTCACCGTGTCCATCGCCGCCGACACGAACGGCATGTTCAGCGGGATCTTCCGCGTGATGCGCGTGCGCAGTTCGGTTTGACTCGGAAGGACCGCCGAGCGGGCGGGGACGAGGAGAACGTCGTCGAACGTCAGACCTTCGGGAAGGGGCGACTCCAGCACTCGGACCTCCGCTTCCCGGGGGATTCTAGCAACCCCCTCCTCGTTCAGCCGCGACGCGTCCCGCACTCGGAACAGAACTTCGCGCCGTCGGCGAAGGCCGTGCCGCAGTTCGGGCAGAACTTCGATCCCGCGGCGGCGGAAGCGGCCCCCCCCGGCGCGGGCGCACCGCCGGAGACCGCGTCCTTCATCATCTGCGCCATGGCGACGCCCAGGCCGACCCCCGCACCCAGGCCCACGCCGCTCGAGGCCTCCCCGCCTCCGGGCTGCCCGGCGGCGTCCCCGAGGGCCTTCGCCGCCTTGAACTTGAGGTAAGCCTGGATGTCCCCGACGGCCGCCATCCCCGTGCGCTCGTCGAGGACCTTCTGGACCTCCTCGGGCGGGGTGATCGCGTGGATCAGGAAGTCCGGAAGCTCGAGGCCGTACTTGGCGAAATCGGCCGCGACGCGCCCCTTGAGCGCCTCGGCGAGCTCGTCGTAGTACTTCGGGAGATCGAACAGGGTCTTGACGGTCTCGCCCAGGACGTCGTTCAGGCGCGAGACGACGATCTCGCGCAGGAACCCCTCGATCGCGTCCGTGGCGAAACGCCCCTGGCTGCCGACGACGGTGTTGAGGAACACCTGCGGGTCCTTCACGCGCGTCGAGAACATCCCGTGGGCGCGAAGGCGCACCATC
>DASVAW010000151.1 GCA_036376135.1 Candidatus Polarisedimenticolaceae bacterium
CCTCAACATCCTCGAGCAGTTCGGCGACGCGACCGTGGTCGGGCCGGTCCTGATGGGGACGCGCCTTCCGGTCGTCCTCATGCAATACGGCGTCACCGCCGAGCAGGTCGTGCACGCGGTGACGGTGGCGGTGGTCGAAAGCGGGAATTAGGGACAGTCCCTGATTCCCGCTACCCGTGAACCCCCGGCGGCGCGATGCTCCGGGTCGCGAATCTGGTGGACTACCTGGAGTCGATCCAGGCGCATTGAGAGGTGAGGCGCGCGGTGCGCGGTGCGGTCGCCGGTCAGGCGGACTCGACCACCGCCACCGTCACCGCGTGCACGACCTGCTCGGCGGTGACGCCGTATTGCATGAGGACGACCGGAAGGCGCGTCCCCATCAGGACCGGCCCGACCACGGTCGCGTCGCCGAACTGCTCGAGGATGTTGAGGGCAAGGTGGCCGGACTGCAGGTCGGGGAAGACCAGCACGTTCGCCTCGCCGGCGAGC
The DNA here is from genome assembly GCA_036376135.1 of Candidatus Polarisedimenticolaceae bacterium. Classification (NCBI taxonomy): domain Bacteria; kingdom Pseudomonadati; phylum Acidobacteriota; class Candidatus Polarisedimenticolia; order Candidatus Polarisedimenticolales; family Candidatus Polarisedimenticolaceae; species Candidatus Polarisedimenticolaceae bacterium. The sequence continues at coordinate 490 of DASVAW010000151.1, forward strand.
TCGGAGAAGGGGAAATAGGTCTTCCGCAGCCCCGCGTCGAGCGCCATCGTCAGCTGCATCTCGCCGTCGATCGGGATCGACGGCGCGCGCTCGCGCGCGATCGCGGCCGCCTCCCTCATCTTGCGGGTGAAGGGGTGGTCGACGCTCCCGAAGTTCGAGAACGACAGCAGCGCGACCCGCGGCTCGAGGCCGAGAGACCGCGCCGACTTCGCGGCGAGAAGCGCGATCTCCGCGAGGTCGTCGACGGAAGGATCGATGTTCACCGCGCAGTCGGCGAGCAGGACCACGCGTTTGGAGAGCAGCGCGAGGTAGTGGCTCGAGATCCGGCGGACGCCGGATGCGGGCCCGACGACCTCGAGGGTCGTCCGCAGGGAGTCGGCGTAGTGCGCGGTGAGCCCGCCGACGAACAACTCGGCGTCGCCGGAGTGGACCATCATCGCGGCGAAGGTGTCGCGCTGGAGCAGCCGCTCCTCGGCGGTCGCGCGGATCACGCCGCGGCGCCGGCGCAGCCGGAAGAACTCGTCCACGTAGGCGGCGTAGCGGGGGCTGCGCGCCGGGTCGATCACCGGCACGTCGCCCAGATCGAGGCGCAGGCGCTCGGCCGCCTCGCGAACCTCCATCTCGACGCCGAGCAGGACCGGCCGGGCGATCCCCTCGTCCACGAGGATCCTGCACGCGCGAAGCGCCGTCTCGTTGGCCCCCTCGGCGAGGACGACCCGCGGTCGCTTCTGGCGCGCCTGGAGCATCAGGCCGCGCACGATCTCCCGCCCCGTTCCCATGCGGACCGACAGCGCCTCTTCGTACGCGCGGTTGTCGACCGGGCGACGGGCGACCCCTTCCTCCACGGCCTGTCGCGCGACCGCGGCGGCCTCGCGGGGGAGGATCCGCGGGTCGATCGCCTTCGGGAGCAGGTAGTCCGGGCCGAAGGCGAACCGCTCGTTCTCGTAGGCGCGCTCGACCTCGGGGGGGACCTCCTCCTTCGCGAGGTCGGCCAGCGCCTTCGCCGCGGCGAGGAGCATCCCGGGGGTGATCCGCCGCGCCTGCACGTCGAGGGCGCCGCGCAGGATGTACGGAACGCTCAGCAGGTCGAGCACCGCGTTCGGATGCTGATCGAGCGCGGTCGCGAGCACGACGTCGCGCCGGCTCGCCCGCGCCTGCTCCCAGTCGATCTCGGGGCGCGGGGTCGCGAGCGCGAAGACGATCGGCCAGCGTCCCATCGAGCGGATCATCTCCACCGAGACGACGTCCGCCGCCGAGGCCCCGAGGCGGACGTCGGCGCCGCGCAACCCTTCCGCGAGGGTCCGCTCGCGCGACGGGCGCGCGAACGGCCGCTGGTAGCCGTGGAGATCGGTGCGGCCGGAGTGGAGCAGCCCCTGTCGGTCGTACACGAGGAGGTTTTCGCCGGGGACCCCGAGGTGGGTGAGCAGTCGCGCGCATCCGATCCCCACCGTGCCCGCGCCGCAGACGACGACCTTCACGTCGCCGACCTTCTTGTCCACGAGCTCGAGGGCGTTGGTGAGCGCGGCCATCGCGACGACCGCGGATCCGTAGAGGTTGTCGTGGAACACGGGGATGTCGAGCGTCTCGGACAGCCGGTCGTAGAGCTCGAGCCCCTCGGGGGCGCGGACGTCCTTGACATTGACCGCGCCGAAGGTCGGCTCCAGGCGTCGCACGGTGGCGGCGAAGGCGGCCGGGTCGGTCTCGGCGAGCTCGAGATCGAAGACGTCGAGATCGGCCAGGCGCTTGAAGAGGACCGCCATCCCCTCCTGGATCGGCTTGGCGGCCGCCGGACCGACGTCCCCGAGGCCCGGGACCGCCGAGCCGTTCGTGACGATCGCGACGAGGTTCGCCTTGGCCGTGTAGCGGAAGGCGCACTCCGGATCGGCGACGATTTTCGCCGCCGGGAAGGTCGCCCCGGGGAGATAGGCCAGACGCAGGTCTCGGGGGGTGAGGCAGGGGGTCGTCACCCGGAGCTCGACCTTCCCCGGCCGGTCGGAGGCGTGGTAGGCGAGGGCGTCTTCTTCGCGGATCATGGCCCGATCGTAGACCCGCGCCCCGCGGCAAGGCCATCGACGGAAGTCATGCCGCAATCCTCCAGGGCTTCCCGCACGAGCGCCGCATGGGCGGGAAGGGGCCGCACCTGCAGGATCTTGAGACCCGCGCGGTCGAAGGCGAACTCCACGTCGATCGGCTGCGCGAAGCGCCGCTCGAGCCGCGTCACCGCGGCGACGAGCTCGAGGAGCTCGACGTATTCGAGCGCCGGACGCAGTCGCTGGTGGTAGAGGCTCTCGACGCGCACCGTCCGCCCGGATGCGCGGTCGACGACCACCCGCTCGCGCTTGTCGGCGACGTCGTACCGGAAGCGCAGGGGCCCGCGCTCGAGGTCCCCTTCCTTGACGACCACGATCCGGTCCGCGGGGACGGTGCCCGCGACGACTCCCTCGCCCAGGCCCAGCGCGACGTTGATGACGATCTCGCCGGGCTCGTCCGCCGCGAGGTTCACCGTCTGCGCCACCCCGGCGGTCGTCGCCTCCACCAGCGGCTGCACGATCACCCCGCCTCCGGCGGCGCCGTGCGAGCGGCCGAGGTCGCGCGCGCGCAGGGCCCGCTCGTTCCACAACCCCGCCCACGCGCGCTTCACGTGGGCGAGGACCTCCTCCTCCCCGTGCACCCCAAGGAACGTGTCGAACTCGCCGGCGTGGGCCTCGTCCTCCGCGTCCTCCACGAGCGCCGAGGAGCGCACGGCGACCCGCGGCGAGCCGAGGGACGCATAGGCGCGGGCGACGGCCTCGCCCACCGCGGAGGGCAGGCGCGCCGATTCGAAGCAGGCGCGGACCTCGGAGGCGCGGGCGCCCACGCCGCGCGAGACGTCGGCGACGATCGCCGCGACCGCGGCCTCGATCGGGGCCAGCGTCGCGCGGAATGCGGCGTCGGTGACGACGAACCACGGGGCGCTGTCGAACTCGCCGAGGTTCGCCGCCTTGCCGCCGACGTCCGCGAGCGCGTCGAGGCCGCAGTCCTCGGGAGGCAACACGAAACGGCCGTGCCGCGCCTGCGCCCTTCGGGCGTCCGCCGCCGCGATCGCCTCCGCGGCGGCTCCGACACGCGGATCGCGCTCCGCCCGGGAGAGGGCGTCGAGGCGCTCGATCGCGCGCAGGAGGTGGCGCGTCGGCTCCCGCTCGAGACGGTCGAGCATCTCCGCGCGAAGGGCCTCGATCCGGTGCGTCGCGGCGGGATCGAGAGCGGCGACGTCGTCGGGGACGGCGAGTCCGGAGTCGAGCCCCCCCGCGGCCAGCGCGCCGGCCGTGGCGCGCAGGGCCCGGTCGAGGGCGTGGGCGCGCGAGCGCAGCGCCAGGACCTCGTGCAGGCTCGAGGCCGCCGGGATACGGATCGCCGCCTCCTCGCGGGCGTCGCGCGCCCGGCGGGCGAGATCCGATGCGAGGCGCCGCGAGCGGATGCGCGCGAGGGGGCCGATCTCCGGGTTCGAGAGGAGCGCGGCGAGGAGCTCGCCGCGGTCGGCGGTCGATGCTCCGGCGAGCACGCATTCGCGCACGGCGTGGTCGGCGAGGATCGGGTCGCGCAGCTCCCTGAGGAGGGCGACGAGTCGATGCCGGCAGCGGAGCCGGTCGCCGCGCGCCTCGAGGGCTTCGCGGGGATCGCGCGTCGACGCGAGTCGGTGCGCGGCGGCGTCCAGGGCGCGCAATCCCTCGTGGAGGGCGATCGCGTCGGGGGCGCTCCCGAGGACGCGCACGAAACCGAGGTCCCCCTCGACGACCAGCAGGTCCCCGTCGCCGACCGCGACCGGGCGTTCGCCGCTCCCGCGCCGGACCGAGACGTGGAAGTCGCCGACCTGCGTCTCGTCCTCTTCCACGACCTCGGCGGGGAGATCGACGCGCGCGGTGCCGGCCGGCCAAGCCCCCCGCGTGACGATCGCCGGCTTGCGCCACTGCGCCGCGACGAATCCGGCGTGGCTGAGGACCGCCCCCGAGGTGGCGACGATGCCGGCTGCGGTCGCGAGCCGGGGGCCGTCCTCCGGGCGCAGGGTCGGAACGACCAGCACGGCGCCCTCGACGTTCGATCCGACTCCCAGGCGCGCGCGCCCCGCCGCGCGGCCCGGCGCGGCGGCGGTCCCCGGGACGACGCGCTCTCCCGCCAGCGGCCGCGTGCGCGCCCACGGATTCGCGGCGGAGAACCGCTCGATCAGCGCCTCGGCCTCCGCGCGCTCGCGCTCGGGAGACGGCCATTCGGGAGAGGCCGGCTCGTACCCGGCCGCCCGCAGCCGCTTTGCGGACTCGGTCGCGCCGAGACCGGTCTCCTCGCGCCACCCGCCGACGGGACGCGGGCGATCGAGCGCCAGCGTCGGCGCGGGGGAGAGCCGCGCCAGCCGCACGAGCCCGCGCGCGTCGCGCAGGACGTGGAGCCACAGGCGGCACTCCCGCAGGGGAAGCGACGCCGACTGGACCTCGTGGCCGTTCACGCCCCCCGTGGTGCGGAACGACAGCGCCCGCTCGATCGGCAACACGACGTGCGCGAGGCGGATCGACTCGACGACCGCGTCGACGCCCGCCGCGAGGGTGCGCGCGAAGGACTCCGCGGGGGAGATCTCGCGCCGCAGGTCCGTGGGAGCCCGCACGGGCTCGCCGTCGTCCAGGACGACGGCGCCGCGGGTGATCGCCGACTCGAGCGGCTCGACGAGGCCCCGTTCGATCGGAAGCTGCGCGCAGGCGTCGATCGGGTCGGGAGGAAGACCCAGCGCCGAGCAACGTTCCCGGAGCGTCGCGAGGATCGGCGCCTCGGCGTCGACGTGGAGGCGGTCGCGGTACGGGGGGGATCCGTCCCACCGGATCTCCTCGCGTCCCGCGGGGCCGTCCTCTTCGCGGGCGACGATCCCGAGCCGGTCCGAGGTGAGGATGCGGTCGTAGGGGAGGCTGCCCCACCGCTCGAAGCGCTCGGACCACGCGCGCGCGGCGAGCTCGCGCGCCGCCGGTTCGAGCGCGAGGTCGCCCAGCACCCAGTCGAGGTCCATGAGATACGGGGCGAGACGGAACAAGGCACGCGCCCGCTCCACGAGATCGCCCAGGTCGCGGGCCCGTTCCTTGTCGTAACGTGCGTGCACGCGGGTGGTGGGCTCGACGGTGACGGTGAAGTCGAGCCGGCGGAAGAGATGCTGGAGCGCCTCGAGGCCTCGGGCCGGATGGTTCTCGAGGTCGTAACGGCTCACGCCGAAGAACTCGAGATCGACCATCCCGCCCCGGGCGGGAGGCGCCCAGTCGACGCGGAGGAACGCGGGGTGGCTCCCGTAGGTCAGGTAGTAGTGGACCTCGTTGCCGTAGCCGTACACGCGCGACGCGGGGAAGGTCGCGCGGCCGTGCAGCAGCGCGAGGGCGTACGCCTCCGCGAGGGCGCGCACCGCGAAGGGGATCGCCCGGGAGGCGGGGTCGGGCTCGAAGTCCACGTAACGGATGGCGTCGCAGCGTCGCAGGACGCGCTCCCCGGCGACGACGGCGAGGCCGACCGTGCGATTCGTGGTGCGACCGGCCTTCACGAGTCGGAAGCCCAGGCGAAGGCCGCGCTGGTGGAGGAAGCGCTTCAGCCCGTGCATCGTCCGCACGTCGGCGGCGCAGGCGGGATCCTCGAAGGCCAGGACCAGGCGCGTGACCTCCGCGGACATCGGTCCGTCGTCGGATTCCCGGGAGAGCGCCGCGTCGAGGGCGGCGCGGAGGCGCGCCCAGGTGGCCGCGATCGCCCCGCTCTGGTCGTCCAGGGTGTCGAAGACGCCGAGATGGGCCTCGACGATCCTGTCGGTCGCCTCGACCAGGCGCGCGACGCGGGCCCGGTCCAGCGGCGCCACCGCGAGGATCTCCCGCAGCGCCTCGGCGTGAAGGAGGTTCGCGGCGCGGAAGCGCGAGACGGCGTCGTCCGCGCCCGCCTTCCCGGGGGACTCGCCGGCGATCCCGCCGTGCCCGGTCACGAGGAGCACGCGCCCCTCCGCGGCCGCGTCGGGGCATCGGGCGAGGATCCGCGCCGCCTCGGGGGGGACGAACAGCGGCAAGGACGATCCCGCGCGGATCGCATCGAGCCGGCGGGTCTCGACCCCGAGCGCGAGGCCCGGCCAGCCGAACGACGCGGCGATCGCGCGCACCGTCGCCTCGCCTTCCGAGCGCTCCGCGCGCACGATCCCCTCGACGACCGGCGGGGTGCCCCCGCCGGCGGCGGCGAGGTGGGCGAGGTCGGCGTGGCTCGCCCGGGTGTACTCGAGGTACCCCCGCAGACGGGACCACGCCGCAGCGCCGAGGACCGTCCTCGCATCGGACGCGGCGGCGGGCTCGCCGGGGAGATCGAGCAGGCGCGCCGCGAGCAGGCGCTCTCCCGGCGTCTCGCCCTCGATCCACAGCGGGCGCAGCGCGTCGCCGAGCGCCGCCGCGGCCCGGCCGAGGATCTCCTCGGGAGCCTCGGCGTCGAGGCGCTCGGCGAGCGCGCGTGTGGCCCGCGGTCCGGTCCGGAAGCGCCCCGACGCGGCGAGCTCGCGCGCGGCCTCGAGCGCCGCCGCGAGCACGCCGCCGTCCCGTGCCGCGAACAACGCCTCGAGGCACGGCGCGGGGTCGGCCGCCTCGCGGGCGATCGCGACGAGCGCCCGTCCCGCCGCCGCCGCCGCAGGACCGGAGGCGCGGCGCAGGGCCGCGCCGATCGCTTCGAGCGCCGACGGGTCGGGGGAGGGGCCGAGCTCGGCGATCGCCTCGCTCACCGCAGCCGGGCGGCCCATCGCGACCGAAAGCTCGGCGACGACGCGGGCGGCGGGATCGGTCGCGGAGGCGCTCACGCGGGGATCGTAGGGGCCGGGAGGGGGAACGTCGATGGATCCTTGATCAAGGTCTAAACTGCGGGTGTTCCTCCCTGGAGGGCGCGATGCACGTCGCCGTCGGGCAGGACCTCGGCCACTACCGCCTTCTCGAGATCCTGGGCGAAGGCGGGATGGGGGTCGTTTGGCGCGCCCTCGACACGCGCCTCGGGAGAGAGGTCGCCGTCAAGGTGCTCCCCGACCGGTTCGCCGCCGATCCGGTCCGGCGCGCGCGATTCGAGCGCGAGGCCAAGGCCGTCGCCGCCCTCGACCATCCCAACATCGTGACGCTGCACGCGGTGGAGGAGGCGGACGGCGTCGTGTTCTTCACGATGGAGCTCGTCCGGGGGGAGACGCTCGCGCGGTCGATCCGGCCCGGCGGGTTGCCGTACGAGGACCTGCTCCGGATCGCGCTGCCGCTGTGCCGCGCGGTCGCCGCGGCGCACGCGCGCGGAATCGTCCACCGCGACCTGAAGCCCGCCAACATCATGGTGACCGCCGGCGGCTCGATCAAGATCCTGGACTTCGGTCTCGCGCTGCTCCGCGGCGAGCCCGCGACCGGCGACGCGACGACCGAGAGCCTGGCGGGCGCGTTCTCCGGTACGTTCGGGTACGCCGCACCCGAGCAGCTGCGCGGGGAGCGCGTGGACCATCGCGCCGACCTCTTCGCCCTGGGCGCGATCCTCCACGCGCTCGCGACGGGGGAGCCGCTGACGCCCGGGTCGGCTCCGGAGGATCCCGCCGTCGCCAACCCGACGATCCCGTCGGCGTTCGGGGCGATCCTCCGGCGCTGCCTCGAGAAGGACCCCTCGCGCCGGTTCTCCTCGGCGACGGAGCTCGCGCTCGCGCTCGAACGTCTGAAAGAGGACCCCGGACGGTCGGAAGGGCACGGATCGGTCGCGGTCCTCCCGTTCGTGGATCGCAGCCCCGCGAAGGACCAGGCGCACCTCTGCGACGGGATCGCCGAGGAGATCCTCGCCTCGCTCGGGCGCGTGCCGGGGCTGAAGGTCGCCTCGCGCTCCTCGAGCTTCCTCTATCGCGACGCGGCCTTCGACACGCGCGAGATCGCGGGGCGACTGGGAGTGTCCGCGCTCCTCGAGGGGAGCGTGCGGCGGGCGGGAGGGCGCCTGCGGGTGACCGTCCACCTCGTCGACGCCCGCACCGACGCGGCGATCTGGTCGGAGAGCTACGACCGCGACGACGAGGGGGTGTTCGGCCTGCAGGAGGAGATCGCGCGCTCGGTGGTCGCCGCGCTCGACGCCGTTCCGGGTCGAGGTCCGCTCGCCCGCGCCCCCACGCACGACGTCCAGGCCTACGACTACTGGCTTCGCGGGCGTCGTTTCTACGAGCAGTTCGGGCGGTCGGACATCGAGTTCGCGCTGCAGCTGTTCTCCCGCGCGGTCGAGCTCGACCCGGGATTCGCCGCCGCGCACGCCGGCCTCGCCGACTGCTGGTCCTATCTCTACCGGCACGCCGAAGGGACGCCGGCCGCGCTCGCCGAGGCGGAGGCGGCGAGCCGACGCGCGATCGAGCTCGATCCGGCCTCGGCTCCGGCGTGGGCGGCGCGCGGGACGGCGCTCTCGATCGCGGCTCGCGACGACGA
>DASVAW010000152.1 GCA_036376135.1 Candidatus Polarisedimenticolaceae bacterium
GGGTCAGCTTGGCGTAGCGGAGGTCATTCCCTGAACTGAACTTGACGGTCCGGTCGTCCTCGAACAAGACGCTAAAGGCAGGTTCGGAAGCGACGTGGATTTCAAGAAGCACCGACTGAGGCGGCCCCATGAGCGGTCTGCGTGAACCTGCGGCACAGCCCGCCACGGTCACACCGATCACGGCAACGAGCATCATTCGCACTCTTCTGGTGCCTCTTCGTGAAACCTAACGCAACGCGTATCGCGCGGGACAGACGGGCGCGCCGCTTGCGCAAGCAAGCGGCGTGACCGGACGGACCGTCGCGATGACGCGGTTGTTAGACGTCCAGCCTCCCGATTGAGAGTTTCTCGGCCAACTGTCGCACATAGTGTGGGTGTCCGGGGTTGCGCGTTTCCAGCACCTGTTGGGCGAGCAATTCGCGGGCGCGACCCTTCTGGTCACGTTCGACCAGGATGATCGCCATCACGATCCGTGGAGGGTTGCTAGCACCCATATTCTCGGATCGCTCTTGCCATTCGGTCAGGATCTTGTCCCGAGTTGAAAAGCGATCGAGAAATGGAAGCCCCGTCAGCTCAAGTTGATTGCGGACATCTTCTAACACCGCATCTTCAGATTGAGCGTGCCACCAGATTTCCTTCGTCTCACCTGAAGCCTCACCGAGGCGAGACCTTACGCAGCAGTGGTACTCCTGAACCCACGACTTCGCCTCGCCGCCGCCGTGGTGCCGTGCGACTTCCGGAACATAGACGCCGAGATTGATGGTGAATAGCCCGTGCAGGTTTTCGCGCAAGCCAGGGATGTGGGTCGTTCCAGGCGGGTCAGATGAGCCCATCTGAATGCTGATGACCTCGGTGAGCCCGTCTTCGGTGACGCGATTGAACGTCCGCCCTCTCAGCTTAAAGCCGCGGTCCTTCAACCACGGGCGAAGAGCGGCCTGGATCTGATCGACCGCAGCCGCGAATGTCGATTTCCGCATCCGGTTCCTCTGGACGTCTAACGGATCGCGCTTAAGCTGCGGGCCCGCTGACTTGTAGCGGAAACGACTCCCAAGCCCGCCGCCAGATGATACTGCGTGCCGACACGGCACAGCGAGGCCCGGCAGCCTCAAGCGCTTGTTGGGCGGCGTGATCTAAACAAGTGAGGATACGCGCAGACAAGACCTATCCACCCAGCTCGAGTAACTCGGCAATTACCACAACGGCGACACAGAGCGCCCACGCGCCGAGAAGGAGCTTGGAGGGCACGCTGAGATACTTCTTACGCAGATCGCGGATGAGCGAGAGGACCGACGACACGATAAGCGCGGAGAGGATGAGGAGGCCGAGGTGGTTGCCGGCCTTGAGCATCGCCTGACCGAGCGAGTAGATGGCGTAGCCGAGAAGCGCAAGGCCAAGCCCACCGTAGAGGACGAGATCGATAATTTCGAGCCAGGTGAGGTGACGGGAGAAACGCTGCCACACACTACGATGTTCCATCGCCTAGCCTTCCATCCACGCCGCCCAACAAGATTTCGACGGAACTCGTTTAGGCGGTAAACCGAGTTCTGGTTTATGCGGTAACGATGACAACCGGAATTGCTTCACAGCTTCACCCCCGGCTTCGAGTCTTGCCGCCACTATACGTCCGTTTCGGCCTCCTGCCCGCGGACTTACCTGAGATCAACGCGGCGAGATCCCCGCGGGACACCCCCACGACCAGAAGCGCCCGCACGAGCAGATCCAGGGTTACCGAGCCGTCGCCCGCCTCCATCTTGGCCACCCGGGACTGGCTCGATCCAGCGGCGACGGCCAGTGCGGCCTGAGTCCAGCCCAGTTCTGCCCGGCGTTCCTGAAGCGCCTCCGCGAGGGCCAGCTTCAGTTCCACGTAGGCTCTCTCCTCGGGCGTGAGCTCGAGGAAATCCGCGGCGTCCCCCACCCGCCAGCCCGCCTTCTCCAGACGCCGGCGCTTATCGGCTCTCATCGTCGTACCTCCTCAGCCGCTGGGCGGCGGCGGACAGGATTGCGGGCGGGGTGCCACCGGTCTTCTTGGCGAACACTCCGGCGACCAACACGGCGTCCGGGTCGACGCGGTAAATGACTCTCCAGGCGATGCCGTGGTCGGCGACGCGGAGTTCATGGCACCGGGGGCCGAGTACCGCCATCGGTCGGGAATCCGGCATCGGGAGGTTCACTCCTTGCTGCACTCTGCCGAGCAGAAAGCCCACTCGGACCCGCGCCGCAGTGGAGAACGGTGGGGTCCGCACCTCACCGTGAAGCCAAACCACGGGTTTGCGCCGCTTCGGCCTCACGGAGTATATGTCGGATTCGACATACGGACCAGCCATACGCCGCCGGCCTTTCACAACCCATCCGCGGGGCTTCGCACCCCGCGCCCTCCCTGGTTGAGGACGTGCGTGTAGATCATCGTCGTCGCCACGTCGCGGTGGCCCAGGAGCTCCTGGATCGTTCGGATGTCGTAGCCGTCCTCGAGAAGGTGCGTCGCGAACGAGTGCCGGAAGGTGTGGCAGGAGGCCGGCTTCGTCAGCCCCGCCGCCTTCACGGCGTCGCGGACGGCCCGCTGGACCGCCGTCTCGTGGAAGTGGTGGCGGCGGAGTCGTCCCGATTCGGTGTGGCGATAGTGGCGCGTCGCCGGGAACACCCACTGCCAAGGCCACTCGCGACCGGCGTTCGGGTATTTCCGGTCGAGCGCGTGCGGGAGCTCGACCCAGCCCGCGTCGCGGGCGAGGTCGCGCTCGTGTTGGCGCTTCATCTCGACGAGGTGGGCGGAGAGGAGGTCCTTCGCCGCCTTCGGGAGCATCGTCCGGCGGTCCCGGTCGCCCTTTCCGGCGCGCACGACGATCTCGTTCCTCTGGAAGTCGACGTCCTTCACCCTCAGGCGGCAGGCTTCGAGCAGACGCAGGCCGGAGCCGTAGAGGATCAGGGCGATCAGTCTGGGAGTGCCTTCGAGATTCGCGACGATGCGGCGCACTTCCTCGCGCGTGAGGACGACGGGCAGGCGGCCTCGGGGTTTCGCCCGGACGACCCCGTCCATCCAAGGAAGCTCGATCTCGAGGACGTCCCGGTAGAGGAACAGGAGCGCCGAGAGGGCCTGGTTCTGGGTGGAGGCCGAGACGTTCCGCTGCGTCGCGAGGTGGGTCAGGAACCGCTCGACCTCGGCGGGGCCGAGCTCTCTCGGGTGGCGTTTTCCGTGGAAGAGGATGAAGCGGCGCGCCCACAGGACGTACGCATCCTCCGTCCTGCGGCTGTAGTGGCGCAGCCTCAGGGCGTGACGGAGTCGGTCGAGGAGCCTTTGCGGACGATCGGCGGGCGGATGGACGGGAGCCTCGGGTTCGGCCACGGCCGTTCCTCGAGGAGGCGAGGTCGGGACCGGCGGAGTCTACCGCGAACGGGGCGGAATCAGCTCCCCTGCGCCCCCGGCGGGATCGGGATCCCCTGCTTCTGCAGCTCCTGGTTGATGAGCTTCGCGAAAGTCTCGAACGGCTGCGCGCCGCTGATGAACCGGCCGTTGACGAAGAATCCCGGGGTCCCGGTGACCCCGATCGCCTCGGCCTCGTTCATCTCCGCGACGATGCGCTGCTTGGCGGGCATCGACACCAGCCCCGCCTCGAACTTCGTCATGTCCAGGCCGAGCTTTCTCGCGTGGGCGACGAGGGTCTCGCGTTTGAGATCCTTCTGGTTCGCGAAAAGCAGCTGCTTGTACTCCCAGAACTTCCCCTGCTCCTGCGCCGCGATCGACGCGAGATGGGCGAGCGGGGCGTCCTTGTGGAACGCGAGCGGGTAGTGCTTGAACGCGCGGCGGACGAGCGGGCCGTAGACCTGCTCCACCTTCTCGAGGGTCGGGACGACCCGCGCGCAGAAGGGGCACTGGAAGTCCGAGACCTCGACGATCGTGACCGGGGCGGAGGGCGCTCCCTTGATCGGGGTACCCTCGAGCTTGATCGGATAAACCTTGTTGGGGTCGGGGCCGCGGGGAGCCTGGGGGGCGCGGGCCTGCGCGACCTTCTGCACCGCCTCCCCGAGCTTGGCGTCCATCGCGGTGATCCGGGACGCGGTCTCCGACTTCAGGGCCGCGAGATCCTGCTTCGCGGTCCAGGCGAAGTACAGGGCGACCGCAGCGAGGGCGACCGCGGCCCACGCGACGAGGGCCGAGAGGTTGAGGCTCCCCGGATCCGGCGCCGCGGTCTTCTTCGCCATCAGATCTCCAGCTTGCTCTGCAGGTCCTTGACGGCGCCCGCCGAGGTCTGCAGCGCCCTGCTCTCCTCCTCGGTGAGCTTGATCTCGAAGATCCGCTCGATCCCCTTCTCGCCGAGCATCACGGGGACGCCCACGAAGCAGCCGGTGATCCCGTATTGCCCCTCGAGGTAGGCGGCGCACGGGAGGATCTTCTTCTTGTCGCGCACGATCGACTCGACCATCTCGACCGACGACGCCGCGGGGGCGTAGTAGGCGGAACCGGTCTTGAGCAGCGCCACGATCTCGCCGCCGCCGCCGGCGGTCCGCTTGACGATCGCGTCGATGCGGTCCTGCGGGATCAGCTCGGTCAGCGGGATGCCGCCGACGAGGGTCAGGCGAGGCAGCGGCACCATCTGGTCGCCGTGACCGCCCAGGACGAGCGCCGTGATGCTCTCGACCGAGACGCCCAGCTCCATCGCGATGAACGCCTTGTAGCGGGCCGTGTCGAGGACGCCGGCCATGCCCATCACGCGCTCGGCGGGGAAACCGGTCACGACCTTCGCGACCCACGCCATCACGTCGAGCGGGTTCGAGACGATGATCACGATCGCGTTCGGGGAGGTGCGCTTCACCTCGCCGGCGACCTTCTTGACGATGTCCGCGTTGATCTTCTGGAGGTCGTCGCGGCTCATCCCGGGCTTGCGGGCGACGCCGGCGGTGATCACGACGACGTCGGAGTTCGCCGTGTCGTCGTAGCTGTTCGTCCCCTTGACGTTCGCGTCGAAGCCGAGGACCGGGGAGGACTCGAACAGGTCCAGGGCCTTCCCCTGCGGCGGACCCTCGAGGATGTCGAGCAGGACGACGTCGCCCAGCTCCTTCATCGCGCAGCCCATGGCGACGTGCTCGCCCACGAATCCCGCCCCGACGACCGTGATCTTCTTGCGCATGGGAGGTGCTCCTTGCCCGCTAAAAAGGGTTGAACGGTAGCACAAAAGGGGTCAGGCCCCTTTTCGCCGGGTGCGACTTTGTAAGTAAAAGGGGCCTGGCCCCTTTTTAGTAGTGGACGAGCGTGCCTTCGTACTTGGCGCGGCGGATCGCGATGCGCGAGAAGAGGAGCCCCGCGGGGACGAACAGCGCGGTCACCCCGGCGAGCCAGAGGAGGTCGCCGCCGAGCTCGTCGAACCCCTTCCCCTGGAGGAGTGACCCGCGGATCACGTTGAGGGCGCGGGCGATCGGGACGAACGCGGAGACCCCCTCGATCCAGTCCGGGAGCTGCTGCGACGGGAAGAAGACGTTCCCGAAGAACGCGGTCCCGGCGCTGAGCAGGAAGTTGATCGGATCGCCGCGCTTGAAATAGAGGATGAACGAGGCGGAAAGCAGGCCGATCCCCACCGACGAGAGCATCGTGAGGAGGAATCCCAGCACCAGGACGGGAAACGTCTCGAAGTGCAGCTTCACGCCGAAGACGAACACCGCGAAGACGAGGTAGAGGACGACCCGCAGACCGCTCCAGACGAAATCCCACACCGCCGACGAGAAGATCACGACCGAGGTCGGTGTCGGGGAAACGAGCATCGCCTCGATCGTCCCGAGGACCTGCTCGTTGCGGACCTTCGCGGAGAACGAATACAGGGCGGTCGAGAAATAGAGCTGGAAGGCCATCCCGATCACAAGCCACGGGAACGGCGAGACGCCGTTCAGCCCCTCGACCTGCGGGTTGATCATCTTCGCGGTGAAGTAGAGGACCGCGACCGAGAAGAACATCCCGCCCAGCTGCAGGACGAAGGCGAAGCGGTAGGAGACGTCCTCGAGGAAATCGCGACGCAGGAACGCCCACATCTTGATCAGCAGGCTCGTCACCGGATCCCTCCGGCCCCCTCCGCCTCGAGGATCCTCGAGAACGCCTGCTCGAGATCGGGCTCGTGGCGATCGCAACCGTGGAGCACGACCCCCGCGCCGAGCACCACGCGCAGGACGTCGTCGAGGCGGGCGTCGCCGTCGAGGGCGATCTCGACCCGGCGGTGGCCGTTGAGCTTCTCGTCGGAGATCACCCGGAACGGCCCCTTCAGGTCGGCAGGCCACACCTGGACCTCCAGGAGGTACCGGCGCTCCTGCACCCCCCAGCGGCGGACCTCGGCGACGGTGCCGACCTGCCGCACGAGCCCCTGCGCGACGATCGCGATGCGGTCGCACAACGCCTCGGCCTCGCGGAGGTTGTGCGTGGCGAGGAGAATCGTCTTGCCGTCGCGTTTGCGCAGCTCGGTGGCGATGAAGGCGCGCAGGTGCAGCGACGAGGCGGGGTCGAGCGAACGCGTGGGCTCGTCCATGAGGAGGATCGGGGGGTCGTGGAGGAGCGCACGCGCGATCGCCACGCGCTGCTTCATCCCGGAGGAATAGTCCGAGAAGCGCCGGTCGGCGGCCTCGACCATCTCGACCTTCTCGAGGAGGTGGTCGATCCGCGCGTCGATGTCGCGCCCCGGGACGTCGTACAGGCGCGCGAAGAACCGGAGGTTCTCGCGCCCGGACAGTCGCCAGTAGAACGAGCGCTCGTCGGTGTGCACGAGGCCGATCTTCGGCTTGACCTTGTTCTCCTCGGTGACGTCGTGGCCCGCGACGACCGCGCGGCCCTGGTCGGGGACGATCAGGCACGAGAGGATCTTGACGAGGGTCGTTTTCCCCGCTCCGTTCGGGCCGAGCAGTCCGAAGATCTCCCCCTCGCGCACGTGCAGGTCCACCCCGCGCAGCGCGTCGACCCACGTCGGCTTCCCGAAGGGATGACGGATCAGCTCGCCGAGCTGGCGGCGCTTGGCGAAACGTTTCCGGATCTGGAACGCCTCGATGGCGTAGTTCACGTCGGGGGTTTCTCCGGGAGTCGGGGATTATAGGGGGCAAGTCTGCATGCGTGGATGAAGACTTGACCCCTTATCCTGATCCGCATGCACGTCCTGATCGCCGGCGCCGGTTGGCTCGGTCGCGAGGTCGGGCGGGCGCTCGTCGCCCGCGGCGATCGCGTGACCGCCGTGAAGCGCAGCCCCGAAGGGCTCGACGTCCTGCGCGGGCTCGGGTTCGACGCGCTCGCGCTCGATCTCGCCGACCCCGCCGCGGTCGATTCGATCCCCGAGGACGTCACCGCGATCGTCGCCTGCCAGGCGGCGTCCGGCGAGGGTCCCGACGCCTACCGCCGGGCGTATGTCGACGTGAACGCGACCTTGCTCCTCGCCGGAAGGCGCCTTCCGCTGTCGGGATACGTCTACACCTCCTCCACGGGGGTCTTCGGGCAGGACGCGGGCGAGTCGGTGGACGAGGCGACGCAGGTGATGCCCGTCGGGCCGGGAGCCGAGGCGCTCGTCGAGGCGGAGCGGCTCGTGCGCGACGCCGCCGGGCGCCGGCTCCCCGTTCGCGTCGTGCGCTTGTCCGGGCTGTACGGGCCGGGGCGCGTCGGGATCCTCGACCGGGTGAAGGGTGGAGCGCTCGCGCTGGGTCCCGGCGACGATGCCTGGATGAACTTCTGCCACCTCGAGGACGCGACGGCGACGATCCTCGCCGCGCTCGAGCCGGGGCGGCCGGCCGGGGCGATCTACCACGCCTCGGATGCCTTCCCGACCCGCCGGAGGGACGTCGTCACGTGGATCGCCGAGCACCTGGGGATCGAGCCTCCCAGGCGCGAGGGGGCGCCGACGCTCCCCGGCGGGCGGCGCGGCGCGAATCGGAGGATCCTCGCGCACGGGACGCGGCGGGAGCTGGGGCTGGTGCTGAAGTACCCCTCGTTCCGCGAGGGACTGATCCCCCACCTCGAGGAGGCGATCTGAAAATAGGGACAGCAACCTATTTCGAGAATTGGGGACAGACACCGTATTTCCCCGATCCCGTAACAGGCGCCTTCGGGATCGGGGAAATACGGTGTCTGTCCCCAATTCTCGAAATAGGTTGCTGTCCCTATTTTCCCTACTTCACGGCCGCGAGGACGGGGTCGTAATCGGGCTCCTGGGAGATCTCGGGGACGAGCTGCGTGTAGACGACCTTGTCGTTTTCGTCCACGACGACGACCGCACGCGCCGTGATCCCCTCGAGCGGCCCCTCGGTGATCATCACGCCGTAGTCCTTCGCGAAGTTCTTCCCGCGCATCATCGAAAGCGTCGAGACGTGGGTCAGCCCCTCGGCGGCGCAGAACCGCTTCTGCGCGAACGGCAGGTCGGCGGAAACGGTCAGGATGACGGCGTTCGGGACCTGGGCCGCCTTGACGTTGAAGGCTCGGGTCTGCGCCTGGCAGACGGGGGTATCGAGGCTCGGCACGATGCTCAGGATCTTCGTCTTCCCCTTGTAGGTCGCCAGGCTCACGTCCTGCATGTCGGTGCCCACGAGACGGAAGTCGGGGGCCTTGGACCCGACGGCGGGAAGCTCGCCGCTGAGCTTGAACGGGGTACCCTTGAGGTTCACGCTGGCCATTGGGGTCTCCTCCCTGTGGGAACGGTACGAATTCGGGCGCTCACGTTAGCACCGCGATTCCGGGGTCGCCCGGAGGACGGGTCGGGTATATCTTCGGCGACCGGAGGAACCGCGTGAGCGCTCCCCTCGAGACGCTGGCCCCCAAGCGCGCGTCCCAGGCCTCGGTCCCCGAGACGTATCGAGCGCACCCCCTGCTCGATCCGCACCTCCCGCGCAACAACCCCGCCATCGCGCGCCTCTGGATCGACGCCTGGCGACGGCTGTCGGAGGACGATCGGACCTATCTCGCCATCCTCCGCGCATACACGAAGACCCCCGGCGGCACCCAGCCCGCGGCGGCCACGTTCTCCCAGTATTTCCACGACGCCGACGCCTACGTGCTGGACCTGCTGCGCCTGGTCCCGAACTCCCTCGCGAAGCACCTCGCTCCGCTTCCGGAGACCCGCGGGCTGTCGTCGCTGCGCGACCTCCTCCGCGCGACGTTCGAGGGTCGCGACCCGCGCGCGCGATACGAAGCGCAGCGCAAGCTCTATCTCGCGAAGCTGCTCTTCGACATCGACCACTGCCGCTCGATCCGCGACGGCCTGCGTCACCGGGACTACTTCGAGTCGATCCTGCAGCAGACGATCTGGCGCGGCGCGCTCGACGGGGGCGAGACGGAGATCTGCGCCGTGTTGTCGAACGACGGCGGCGGCCAGAAGTTCGCGATCGGAGTCCCCCCCACGCCGCAGGCGCGCTGCTGGAAGTTCCGCGTGCGCCATCTCGAGGCGAGCCCCGGGGAACCGGCGGTGGACGTCTACCACTACCGCGCCCGCTACAAGCGCGAGGCGGACCCCGCCATCGACGCCCGGACCGACGAGGGGCTGCTGCGGATCGCCGAGAACCCGCGGTGGCCGGGGCTTGGCCGCCGTTCGGGGTCGATCCTCTCGAAGATGATCCGTCGGGGGATCCACGATCCCAGGCAGGTCCAGGACGTGCTCGGCGCGATGTTCATCGTCGGCAACCGACGCCAGGCGTACGCCCTCGAGAAGCGGCTGATGTACGCCCTCGGAGGCCCTCTGCGCTGGCGCGATCGCGTGGACACGTTGTCGAGCCCGCGCGACCGGCACCTCCTCGACACCCAGTCCTCGAGCGGATTCCTCGTCCTCAAGGAGATCGTCGACGTCCTCATGGAGGATCCGTCGTCGTCCTCGCCGTACCTGTTCTCCGTCGAGATCCAGGTTTTCCCGCTCGAGGCGTACCTGCGCACCCTCTACGACGCCCACTTCGCCTCGCATACCGCCTACAAGAAGCGGCAATTCCTCAACGAGTTGCTCCCGCTGCTGTTCCCCCCCGAGATCTTCGGCGGCGACGGGGTACCGTTCGCGTAAAAAAGGGGCCTGACCCCTTTTCTCAACCGGACCGGCGGTTCGTACGTAGAAGGGACCATCCGGCACCTGCCGGAGGGGGAAGCACCCATGCGCCGACTCGCGTTCGCCGTGGCCTCGTTCCTGATCGCCGGTCTCCTCGTCGCCGCGGAGCCCCCGAAGCCCGCTCCGAAGCCGGCCCCCAAGCCGCAATCGGGCACCGCGACGATCGCCGGCCGGGTGACGGGGCCGGACACCAAGCCGATCGCCGGGGCGACCGTACGCGTGCTCGCCAAGCGCGAGGACGCCCCCCGGTTCCGGCGCGGGGGCGATCTCCCCGCCCCGACGGTCGCCAGGACGGCGGAGGACGGGACGTTCTCGATCGCGGGGCTGAAGGGGTCCAAGTTCCGCGTCCGCGTCGAGGCGCCGGCACTCGCCCCCTTCCAGGCCGACGACGTCCCCGCGGGAGCGAGCCTGCGCGTGAACCTCAAACCCGGAGTCGCCCGCTCGGGGCGCGTGCTCGACATGGCGACGCGCGAGCCCGTGGCCGGAGCCACCGTCGTCGCGGTCGAGCGCGACGCGGCGGCCTTCGGCGAGGAGGCCCATCCGAGGGCGACCTCGGGTGAGGACGGCCGGTTCACCTTCGCGAACCTCCCCCCCGGCGAGGCCCGCGTCGAGGCCTGGTCGCAACGACACGCGCGCGCCGCGCTCCCCAACTTCGCCGCACGGCAGGCCAAGGAGGGGGAGAACGAGACGGAACCCACGTTGTTCCTCCGCCCCGGCGGCCGCATCGCCGGGCGCGTCCTCGGCGCCGACGGAAAACCCGTCGAAGGAGCGACCGTCTCCCCGGAATCGATCGACGGCGGGATCCTCGCGCGCATCTCGGGCGAGGGTCCTCGCCCGGTGCGCACCGACGCCGCCGGGGCGTTCGACTTCGCCGGGATCCCCGCGGGGCAGCGATTCAAGTTCGTCGCCCGCAAGGAAGGGTTCTCCGACGCCTCGTCGCAGCCGCTCTCCGTCGAGCGGGGCGGGGAGCGCACCGACGTCGAGCTCAAGCTCGAGGCGTCCGCCACGCTCTCCTTCAAGGTCCTCGACGCCGACGGGAACGCGGTCGCCGACGTCGCGGTGTCGCTCGCGCCGCCCGGAGCGGCCGACAGGCCCGGCCCGCGGCGGCGCGGGCCGTCGATGTTCGGCCAGGAGGTCCCCGAGGACCAGATCGAATCGCTCGGCGAGGGACGATTCCGCGTCAAGGGGCTCGACGTCGGGACCTTCGACGTGACCGTCGCCCCCGAGGACGGTAACGACATCGAGAAGGAAGCGATCAAGCTGCGGGCGGGGGAGACGATCGACCTCGGCACCCTGCGCTCGACGCCCGGGAAACGCATCGAGGGACGCATCCTCGACCGCGCCGGCGAGCCGATCGTCGGGGCGCAGGTTCGCGCCTTCTGGTTCGACGGCAACGCGCCGAAAGGGCGCACGGCCAAGTCGAAGGCCGACGGCCGCTACCGCCTCGGCGGGCTCGCCGACGCCCCGATGCAGCAGATCACCGTGAGCGCGAAGGGATACGCCGACGCGCAGAAGAACGGCCTCGCCCCCGGCGACACCGCGGCGGACTTCACCCTCGAGAAGACGGCGAGTCTCGTCGGGAAGGTCCTCAACGCCGACGGGACGGTCCCGCCGTCCTTCCAGGTGGAAGCGAAACCCGAGGCGAAGGCCGGGGACAGCGCCTTCGGCTTCCGGATGCGTTTCGCCCGCGACGAGGAGGTGTTCACCGACCCCGCCGGCAACTTCCGGCTCGACGACGTCTCGCCGGGGACGGTCACCGTGGAGGCGCGCGCGGTGGGTCGCGCTCCGGGACGGAAGTCGGGAGTGAAGGTGGCCGCGGAGGAGGTCGTGGACGTCGGCACCCTCGTCCTCCCCGAGGGGCGAACCGTGCGCGGCCGCGTGCTCGACGCGAAGGACGACACTCCCCTCGCCGGGGCGGTGGTCTCGGCGCTCGTCACCCAGACGGGGATGCGCGTGCGGCTGGCAGGGATGAACGACGCCGCGGGGAGCGCGGTCAGCGGGACCGACGGCGGCTTCGAGATCCGGGGGCTCGAGCCGCGCGCGTACAACGTCGCGGCGCAGCACCCGGACTTCTCCCCGAACGAGACGACCGTCGAGGTCCCTTCCGACCAGGACCCCGGCGAGATCGCCGTGCGGCTCAGCCGCGGGGGGACCCTCACCGGGATCGTGCGCGACGCCGCGAAGGCGCCGGTCTCCGGCGCGAACGTGGTGGTCATGAAGGGGTTCGGCGGCGACCTGCAGTCGGCGTCGACGGGGCCCGACGGCCGCTACACGATCGAGAAGCTCTCCCCCGGCACCTACTCCGCCCTCCGCCAGCCCGACGACGGCCGGATCGTCATCGGGATGGGGATGAAGCAGGTCGCCGTCAAGGAGGGCGAGGTCACGACGCTCGACTTCGACGAGGCGGCCAAGCACCAGGTCTCGGGACGGATCCTGCGCGGCGGGAAACCGGTCGGGAACGTCAACGTGATCTTCTTCCAGGGAGAAGGCCGGGCGGGAGGCGCGATGAAGACGACCGGCGCCGACGCGGACGGCCGCTACTCGATCGGCGTCGACGCGCCCGGCCCCTACACCGTCGCCGTCTCGGGGGGGATGATGTTCGGAGGCTCGCAGACGACGGTCGTCGTCCCCGACGCTCCGACCGCGAACCTCGACGTCGTGCTGAAGTCGGGTGCGATCACCGGCCGCGTGATCGACCCCGACGGCAAGCCCGTCACCGGTGCGTACCTCATCGCGCGCCTGGACGGCCCCACCGGGACCGGCGGTGCCGGCTCGGCGCAGTCCGCGGCCGACGGGAGCTTCACCATCGAAGGGGTCGACGACGGCACCTACCGCCTGACCGCGAACGCGCAGGGGTACGCCACCGTCGAGGCGTACCCGGTCAAGGTCGCGCCGGAGGAAGCGACGGCGCCCGTCGAGCTGCGCCTGGAGAAGGGGCGCACGCTGCGCGGGCGCGTCGTCGATCCCCGCGGGAACGGCATCGAGGGGGCGTTCGTCTATTACGCCCCGTCGGGGGTCGTGCAGACGACGAGCTTCCCCTCCTCGACCGACGTCAACGGGACCTTCGTCCTCTCGGTCTCCGGGAACGGGAGCTACGACGTCGCCGCGTCCGCCGCGGGGCTCGCCCCCGCGATCGCGCGCGGGATCACCCCCCCCGCGGAGGACGACGGGCAACCGATCGTCACCCTCCCCCTCACCCAGGGGGGCCGGTTGCGCGTGCAGGTGTCGCTCAAGGAAGGAGGGCCGGCGGTCGGAGCGACCGTGCTCGCGCAACCCGACCCCGCGTTCCTCGGAAGCGACACGATGGGGTTCATGAACCGCCCGCAGCCCACCGGAACCGACGGCACGACGCTCCTCCCCGGTCTGGCGCCGGGCGGGTACAAGCTCACCGTCGTGATGGGCTCCCGGAAGGTCGAGGCCCAGGCCGCCGTCCCCGACGGCGGCGAGGCCGTCGCGCAGGTGACGCTACCGTAGTGCGAAATGGGGAC